>JAFSHW010000035.1 GCA_017440085.1 Clostridia bacterium | reverse complement strand
TGGCGTTTCAGGCCCAGGAGTTGTTAAAAAAGCCCTTGAAAAGTGCGGCGGTTCACTTTCCGACGTGGCTGAAACAGTTAAAAAGACAGCGTTCAAAATCACAAGAATGGGTCAGCTCGTTGCAACTGAAGCTTCAAAGAGACTTGGCGTACCTTTCGGAATTGTTGACCTTTCACTTGCTCCCACTCCTGCGGTAGGGGACTCCGTTGCTTACATTCTTGAGGAAATGGGCTTGGAAAGCTGCGGCTGCTGCGGTACTACTGCGGCACTTGCACTCCTTAATGACGCTGTTAAAAAAGGTGGCGTAATGGCCTCTTCCCACGTTGGCGGGCTTTCAGGTGCGTTTATTCCCGTTTCAGAAGACGCAGGAATGATAAATGCTGTTAAATGCGGTTCACTTCCCATTGAAAAATTGGAAGCAATGACTGCAGTTTGCTCCGTTGGACTTGATATGATTGCCGTTCCCGGAGATACCGATGAAAACGTTATTTCCGCACTTATTGCAGACGAAGCGGCTATCGGCGTTGTAAACAGTAAAACTACTGCAGTAAGAGTTATTCCCGCATACGGAAAGACTGTTGGCGATTCCGTTGCCTTCGGCGGACTTCTTGGCGAAGCTCCCGTTATGAAAATCAGTGGTTACTCTCCTGCAAAATTTATAGGCAGAGGCGGCAGAATACCTGCACCTATTCAGAGCCTTAAAAACTAACAGACTACACATTATTATAAATTACCACACGTTCCCGGAGGATTAGCGTGAGAAATCACTCTAATCAGAATTAAATACGGCGCACCGCAGTTGAAAGAAAAAAGTACTGCGGCGCACGCCTAAAATCTCCATTAGCCGCTATTGGAGATTTCATACATATTTGTACTGACGCTTTAGCGGCAGAATGGAGATTTATATGAAACTTTGGCAGGGCAGGTTCTCTAAGGCAGAGGACGAAAAAGTAAACGACTTCAACTCTTCCATACATTTTGACAAGCGCCTTTACCGCGAAGATATCGAGGGAAGCCTCGCTCACTCTGAAATGCTTGCTCAATGCGGAATTATTACCGTTGAAGAGAAAAATAAAATACACGAAGGTCTGAAAGGCATCCTTGAAGATATTGAAAAGGGCGAAATCGAGTTTTCCGTTGATAGCGAAGATATTCATATGAACGTTGAAACTATTTTGACGGAAAGAATCGGTGACGCAGGCAAACGCCTCCATACCGCAAGAAGCAGAAACGACCAAGTTGCTCTTGACATCAGACTTTATATGAGAAAAGAGATTTCAGAAATAATGGTTCTCGTTAAGGCACTTATCGACGCTATCGTTGAAGAGGCTGAAAAAACGAAGGATTACGTTATGCCCTCTTACACTCATCTTCAGAGAGCTCAGCCCGTAAGTTTCGCTCATTATATTATGGCGTATGCACAGATGTTCCACCGTGACCTTCAGCGTTATGCTGATTGTGCGGAAAGAATGAATCTTTGCCCTCTGGGAGCAGGTGCACTTGCTACCACAAGCTACCCAATCAACAGAAAGCTTTCCGCTGAACTTCTGGGCTTTGACGGAATTGTTGAAAACAGTATGGACGCAGTTTCAGACAGAGACTTCCTTATTGAGTTTTGCTCCGCATCTTCAATTTTTATGATGCACCTTTCAAGATTCTGCGAAGAAATTATTCTTTGGTGCAGCTCAGAATTTGCGTTTATTTCTCTTGATGATGCTTACGCAACAGGCTCTTCCATTATGCCGCAGAAGAAAAACCCTGATATTGCAGAGCTTTGCAGAGGTAAAAGCGGCAGAGTTTACGGCTCGCTTATTACTCTCCTCACTATGATGAAAGGGCTACCTCTTGCGTATAACAAGGATATGCAGGAAGATAAAGAAGCGGCTTTCGATTGCATTGATACCGTTAAGCAGTGCGCGGAGATATTCACGCCTATGTTTAAATCAATGACCGTGAGAAAAGAAAACTTGAGAAAAGCAGCGGCGAAAGGCTTTATTAACGCCACCGACTGCGCTGACTACTTGGTTGGTAAGGGTCTTCCTTTCAGAGACGCTTATAAAATCACGGGTAAAGCAGTTGCTCTTTGCGAGCAGAAGGGCTGCGACCTTGAAACTCTTCCTTTGGAAGACTATAACACGCTTTCCCCCCTCTTTGCAGATGACGTTTACGCCGCAATAAATATCGAGCATTGTTTGGCGGCAAGAAAAGCTGACGGCGGACCTGCGCCGGAGGCAGTTACTAAACAGATTGAAAATTTAAAGGAGAATTTGAAGAAATATGAATAAAATTAAAGCCTCAATTATCGGTGCATCGGGTTACGCAGGGGCGGAGCTTCTGAGAATCCTCCTCCTTCACCCCAACGTAGAAGTGGTTGGAATCACTTCCGTTTCATATACGGGTCAGGGTATTGAAACCATTTACCCCTCATTTACTAAAATTTGCGAAAAACTTCTCGTTACTGAAGAAGAAGCCGTAGAGCTTGCCGACGTGGTATTTGCCTCTATGCCCCACGGGCTTAGCCAGGAGCTTGCGGCAACTTGCGATAAAAACGGTAAAGTTTTTATTGACCTTGGCGCAGATTTCCGCCTTGATGAGGGTGAAGTTTACGAAAAATGGTACGGTAAAGAATACGTACACGAAGATCTTCACAAAAAAGCAGTTTACGGTCTTTCTGAAATATTCAGAGAAGACGTTAAAAATACGAAAATAATCGGAAATCCCGGTTGCTATCCCACGAGTATTTCCCTCGGACTTTATCCTGCAATTAAAAATCAGCTTATCGTTGCGGACGATTTGATTATCGACTCAAAAAGCGGTGTCACAGGCGCAGGAAAAGGTCTTTCTCAGAAAACTCATTACCCCGAATGCAACGAAGCATTCTCCCCATATAATATAGGTAAGCATAGACATACTCCTGAAATTGAGCAGACTCTTTCCAAGTTTGCAGGTAAAGAAGTCAGAGTTACTTTTACTCCCCATCTGCTCCCCGTTAACAGAGGCATTGTTTCTACAATCTATTGCAACAAGGCAACTGATATGACTCTTGAAGAAATCAGAAACCTTTACGTTGAAGCTTATAAAAATGAAAAATTCGTCAGAGTTCTTCCCCTTGGAGATTGCGCAAACCTGAAAAACGTAAGGTACAGCAACTATTGCGATATTTCACTCCACGAGGATACTCATACAAATAAACTCATTATCGTTTCCACCATTGATAATATGGTTAAAGGTGCCGCAGGACAAGCTGTTCAGAATATGAACATAGTTTTTGGCTTTGAAGAAGATGCGGGTATAGCCTTTATTCCTCCGGCATTTTAAATTTTTTGTGGGTATATTTTCCACTCTTCATCGTTGAGCTTTTTCGCAGTACGCACGTACAGCTTCAAAATCTTGCCTTGAATAGCAAAAAAATCTACCGCACAAAAGAAATTAAAAGTTTAAATTTTAATTTGAAATTGCGTTATAAAGTATAAATCAGAAAGGCGAACTATATAAATGAACTTTATTGAAAACGGCTCCGTTACTACTCCCAAGGGCTTCCTTGCTTCAGGCGTTCATTGCGGTATCCGCAAGAATCAGACAAAGAAGGATTTGGCTTTGATTTTTGCAGAAGTTCCTTGCACGGCAGCTGCTGTATATACTAAAAATCTCGTTAAGGGTGCTCCCCTTAAAGTTACGAAAGACCATCTTGCAAACGGAATTGCTCGCGCAGTTATCTGCAACAGCGGCAACGCTAACACTTGCAACGCCGACGGCGAAGAAAAGGCTGAAATGACTTGCGACGCTTTGACAAAAGCTTTGAATATTTCCGCTGAAGATATTATTATCGGCTCTACTGGCGTTATCGGTCAGCCCATAAATATTGATGCTATTATCGGAGGTATTCCCGAATTGGTTGAAAGCCTTTCTAAAAACGGAACTCCTGCCGCAGAAGGCATTATGACCACCGACCTTGTTAAAAAGGAATATGCCGTTGAATTTGAGCTTGGCGGTAAAAAGGTATCTATTGGTGCGATTGCAAAGGGCTCAGGTATGATTAACCCCAATATGGCTACCATGCTTTCATTCATCACAACTGACGTGAAGATTAGTGCCGAAATGCTTAACGAAGCACTTCATATGGCAGTTGAAGATACGTATAATATGATTTGCATTGACGGCGACACCAGCACCAACGATATGGTTTCGATTATGGCTTCCGGTCTTGCGGAAAACACTGAGATCACTGAGAAAAACGCTGATTTTGACCTTTTCGTGAAAGCGCTCGTTATGGTTACTGCGCAGATTGCAAAGAGTATTGCCAAAGACGGCGAAGGCGCTACGAAACTTCTCAGAGTTATAGTTTCCAACTGTAAATCCGTTGAATTTGCAAGAACAATTGCGCTTTCCGTAGTTTCCTCCAGCCTTGTTAAGGCGGCAATGTTCGGCTCCGACGCTAACTGGGGTCGTGTTCTCTGTGCTATCGGTTATGCAGGCTGTGATGTCGATATTACAAAGATAGACGTAAGCTTTAAATCCAAAGCAGGGGAGATTCCTGTTTGCGAAAACGGTGCAGGTATTCCGTTCAGTGAAGAAATTGCAAAAGAAATTCTTCTTTGTGACGAGATCGACATTCTCGTAAATATGAACGACGGTTATCAGAGAGCCATTGCTTATGGCTGTGACCTCACATACGATTACGTTAAAATCAACGGCGACTATCGCACATAATTAGGAGAAGACATAATGATTACATACGAACAGAAAGCCAAAATAATTTCTGAAGCTCTCCCTTATATTCAGAGATTCAGCGGCAAAACCATCGTTATTAAATACGGCGGCAACGCAATGGTAAATGAGCAAATGAAGCACGCAGTTGTTGAGGACTGCCTTCTCCTTTCCCTCGTTGGCGTAAACTGCGTTCTCGTTCACGGCGGTGGTCCCGAAATCAACGATATGTTGGGCAAAATCGGCAAAGAAAGCAAATTTATAAACGGTCTTCGCTATACGGATGCCGAAACGATGAACATTGTTCAGATGTCACTTGCAGGAAAGGTAAATAAGGACCTTGTTGCGCTTCTTACCCTTTCAGGTGGTAAGGCAGTAGGTCTTTGCGGTATGGACGCAGGGCTTCTCAAAGCAGTTAAGCTTGAAGACGGCGAAAATGATTATGGATTCGTTGGCGAAGTTACCGAAGTTAATAAGCAGATTATTGAAGACGTTATCAATTCGGGATATATTCCCGTTATTTCCACAGTGGCTCTTGGTGAAGACGGAAATTCTTACAATGTAAACGCTGATACCGCCGCAGGTAAAATTGCCGCAAGTCTTAATGCTGAAAAGCTTATTCTTCTCACAGATACTCGCGGAGTTCTTGCGGATAGAAACGACGAGTCTTCCATCATTCCTCAGATTCACGTTGATGAAATCGAAGGTTACATTGAAAAAGGCTACGTTGTGGGTGGTATGATACCAAAAATCAAGTGCTGTGAAGACGCTCTCAGAGACGGCGTTCACACGGCGCATATCCTTGACGGCAGAGTTCCCCATTCAATTTTGATTGAAATGTTTACCGCAGGCGGTATTGGAACTATGCTTAAAAAAGGCGAAAATTGCTGAAATAATAAAACCGTCTGTAAGGGGTAAGGCTTTTACAGACGGGAATAATCTTTTAATCTATAATGAAAAAAGGTTGATTTTACAATGAAAAATACGTTTAATGAGATAAAAGCTCAAGACAAAGAATATATAATGAACACATATGGCAGATTTGACGTTGCTTTCGTGGGTGGTAAAGGGGCAACACTTTACAATGAAGAAGGTAAGGATTTTATCGATCTTGGAAGCGGAATCGGCACGAGTGCTCTGGGTGCTAACGATGAAAAGTGGAGCGCCGCAGTTTCCAAGCAGGCGAAGACTCTCGCTCACATCTCAAATCTTTACTATAACCCGGTAACTTCTGCTCTTGCAGAAAAGCTTTGCCAGGCAACGGGAATGAAAAACGTTTTCTTCGGTAATTCTGGCGCTGAAGCCAACGAGTGCGCTGTTAAGATTGCAAGAAAATACAGCTTTGATAAATACGGCGCAGATGCTAACAGAAATAAGATTCTCACTTTGAGAAATTCTTTCCACGGCAGAACGGTCACAACTCTTGCTGCTACTGGGCAGGACGTTTTCCATAATTACTTTTTCCCCTTTACGGAAGGCTTCATTTTTGAAGAGGCAGGAGAAGAGGCTCTTAACGTCCTTAAAAATGACGATAAAATCTGCGGCGTAATGATGGAAATGGTTCAGGGCGAAGGCGGCGTTTTCGTTCTTGATAAAGAATTTGTTTCCGCCGTTGCAAAAATCGCAGAAGAAAAAGATATTGTTTTAATCGTTGACGAGGTTCAGACCGGTGTTGGCAGAACGGGAACGTTCCTTGCTTCTCAGCAATATGGAATCAATCCCGACGTGGTAACTCTTGCAAAAGGTCTTGGTGGCGGTCTTCCCATCGGTGCGGCACTTTGCGGCGAAAAGACCTGTAAGGTTCTCGGCGCCAGCGACCACGGCTCGACTTTCGGCGGCAACACCGTAAGCTGTGCAGGTGCGTTGGTTGTTATTGAAAGGCTTCTTGATGACGGAGTTCTTGCTTCCGTTTCCGAAAAGAGCGAATATCTCAGAGGTAAGCTGAAAGAAACCTTTGGCGATAAGATAAAAGAAATCCGCGGCTTAGGCCTTATGCTTGGCATTGATTTCGACGGACCCACTTCCAAAGAAATCGCAGCTGCAGGTATCGCAAACGGCGTTGCTGTTCTTACCGCAAAATCTGCAGTCAGACTTCTTCCCCCTCTTACCATTACCAAAGAGGAAATGGACGAGGGCGTGGCGCGTTTGGCAAAAGCAATTTCTTCACTTGAAAAATAATGAAAGGTAAAATAAACTATGAAACATCTTCTCACACTACAGGATCTTTCTCAGAAAGAACTTTTTGATATTCTTGACCTTGCTTCCGAGCTCAAAGCAGAAGTTAAGGCAGGCAAAAAGCACGAAAAGCGCCTTGATGGCAAGACCCTCGGCTTGATTTTCCAGAAAAGCTCCACCAGAACCAGAATTTCTTTTGAGGTTGGTATGTATCAGTTGGGCGGTTATCCACTCTTTCTCAGCGGTAACGATCTTCAGCTTGGCAGAGGCGAATCCATTAAGGACTCCGCCCGCGTTTTCGGCAGATACCTTGACGGTATTATGATCAGAACGTTCAAGCAGAGCGACGTTGAAGAGCTTGCCGAATACTCAGGTCTTCCCGTTATCAACGGTCTTACCGACTACTGCCACCCCTGTCAGGTTCTTGCAGACTTGCTCACAATCAAGGAATACAAGGGCGGTTTTGAAGGTCTTAAAGCGGCGTACATCGGCGACGGCAACAATATGGCAAACAGCCTTATCGTTGGTTGCTTGAAAGCAGGTATGTCTTTTGCTGCAGGTACTCCCAAGGATTACGCTCCTCACGAAAAGGTTCTTGATTTTGCGAAGGGCTACGGCGACAAATTCACTCTTACCGAAAATATTTACGAAGCGGCTGATAAGGCTGACGTAGTATTCACCGACGTTTGGGCAAGCATGGGTCAGGAAGCTGAAGCTGAAGCACGCAAGAAGATTTTCGCAGGCTATTGCATTGACGATAAGCTTATGAGCGTAACGAATCCCGGCTGTATGGTTCAGCATTGTCTCCCCGCCCACAGAGAAGAGGAAATTACGGATAAGGTTTTCGAAGCTCACGCAAAGGAAATCTTTGACGAAGCTGAAAACCGCCTCCACGCACAGAAAGCGGTAATCTACCTCACAATGACAGACGAAGCTTATAAGAAATAAGTCAATGAAAAGATTCCGTCCGATTTTCGGACGGATTTTTTTTGAACAAATTGTAAATGCTATTGACTTTTGTTGTCTAATGGTGTAGTCTATATATAGACAGTCTACTACGTTAGACAGAAAAGGAGACGTTGATTATGGAATTGCCGAAAATTCACGAAAGCGAATACCGTTTTTGCCTTATTTTGTGGGAAAATGAACCCACAACAGCCGTTGACTTGGTGAAACTCTGCGGTGAAAAATTAGGTTGGAAAAGAACAACTACTTATACCGTTATCAAGCGCCTTGGTGAGCGTGGAGTTTTGAAAAACGAAGATAGTGTGGTAACGTCATTGGTTTCAAAGGACAGTATTCAGGCGTACGAAATAAACGAGCTTGTTGAAAAGAAGTTCGAGGGTTCTTTGCCTGCGTTTGTTGCTGCATTTACGAACCGCAAGGATTTTTCCGAAGCAGAGCTTGACGAGGTTCAGGCGATGATTGACCGTATCAGGAAAGGGGAGTAGCTATGTCAGGTTTGTTTTTAAAGTTGGTAAATATGAGTATTTCCGCAAGCTGGCTGATTTTTGCGGTACTTTTGCTTAGAGTTTTTCTGAAAAAAGTTCCCAAGTGGGCAACCTGTACCCTTTGGGGGATAGTCGGTCTGCGATTGATTTTGCCTTTTTCCTTGGAAAGCGTTTTAAGCTTGATTCCCAGCGCTGAAACCATTAGCAAGGAACTAACAGCCCCTCGCCCCACGGTCGAATTCGGGTTTGAAGTTGTTGATAGACCGATAAATGAGTATATAGTTTCTCATTATTATGAGGGAGTTACGAGAAATACGGGTCATTTTTTTGATACGACCACATTTTTGGGAAATATTTGGCTTTTAGGTGTTGTGATTCTGTTGGTTTACGCCGTTGTAAGTTATATTCGACTCAAAAATAAGCTTTCAACAGCGGTTTTGTTGCGAGATAACATCTACCAAAGTGAAAACGCTTCTTCTCCTTTTGTTTTGGGGATTTTCAGCCCGAAAATTTATTTGCCTTTCAATCTTTCCGAAGAGACACTAACTCACGTTGTTGCTCACGAAAACGCCCATTTAAAGCGCAATGACCATATTTGGAAGTCTTTGGGATTTTTGGTTTTGGCAATTCATTGGTTTAACCCCTTGGTTTTGGTCGGTTTTGTTCTCTTTTGCAAGGATATTGAAATTGCCTGCGACGAAAGGGTGATTAAAAATCTTGATTGCGAAAGCAAAGCCGATTACACTCAAGCTCTGCTTTCCTGTAGCGTAAGCCGAAGAATTATTTCCGCCTGCCCTTTGGCATTCGGAGAGGTTGGAGTCAAGGAAAGGGTCAAATCCGTGTTGAATTACAAAAAACCTGCATTCTGGGCTATTTTGCTTGCGGTAATCATATGCGTTGCCGTTGCCGTTTTCTTTTTGACAGACCCTATTGAGCGAGAATTTCCCGTAGATGCGGAATCTCGCCCTCTTAAAGAACTTAAGGAAAATTATTCAATTTCCCAAGCCATTGATGATGGCTGCGTGGTTGTTAAAGACTCGAATCTGATTGCTGGCGAAGACGTTTGGGCTAAATTTATCTCAAAAACTGAAGCAAAAGAACCTGCCGTGGTGCGAATTTATAAGTATTATTCAAGTAGTTATAACTATTACGTGAAAGAAATCAGCTTTAACGGCAAAAAATTCAATTTGAAATATTACGACCACACGGGAGATACCCACGAAGAAATTTTTATTGACAAAGAATATAAGTATTTGGTTTACAGCTTATATCTTATGAAAAACAATGTTAGCGACCACTATTTTTTATCGGATAGCTTAGACGTCACGGCAGACGGCTTTTGGGGGTCAATGGTTTCATCTGTTTATAGGCCGGAGTATGATATTTACAATCATTGCAAATTGATTTTCAACGCAACGAGAAAACTTTCGTCTCTTTCTTCAAGTGATTTAGAAGAATTTCTCAGCTTGAACGGTGTGACCTTGCCTGTAGACGGTATTCCAATTAACCACTTGGTGTCTGATTTGGAAGAGGACCCTAATAAAGTTTTCGTTTTGAGCTGGGATATTGCCAATGAATTTACTGAAAAATTACGCGCCGTAGTTAAAAAATATTACGGTATAGATTAAGGTGAGAAAATGAAAAATTTATATTCTCAATGCACTCTTTGCCCCCGTGAGTGCGGCGTTGACCGATTGAGTGGGGAAGTTGGCTTTTGCGGAAAGACGGCAAAGCTTTCTCTTGCCCGCGCGGCGCTCCATATGTGGGAAGAGCCCTGCATTTCCGGGGAAGAGGGCTCGGGCACGGTGTTCTTTTCCGGGTGCTGTCTGCGCTGTGTTTACTGCCAAAATCGTGAAATTGCTATTGGTGATAGCGGCAAGGGTGTTGACGATAGCCGCCTTTGTGAGATATTCCTCGAACTTCAAGCCCAAGGGGCGAATAATATAAATTTGGTCACCCCAACCCACTATTTGCCTCATATCGTAGAAGCCCTCCGTGCGGCAAAAAACAGCGGACTGAAAATTCCAGTGGTTTATAATACTGGGGGATACGAAAAGGTTGAAAGCTTGCGGTTGCTTGAGGGCTTGGTTAATGTTTATTTGCCCGATTTTAAATATTTTTCAGTAGATTTGGGTAAATCATTGTCTTTTGCCCCCGATTACGCCGAAATTGCTAAGAAATCAATAGCTGAAATGGTGCGTCAGGTAGGAAAACCTGTGTTTGACACTAGGGGCATGATAAAAAAAGGGGTAATCGTTCGACATTTGGTGCTTCCAAATCAGGTGGAAGATTCAAAAAGGGTGCTGGAATACCTCTACGAGACCTATGGTAACGATATTTTCATCAGCATCATGAGCCAATATACGCCTCTCGAAGCAATGAACTGCCACCCATATCTTTCGCGAAAGCTTACTGCCGAGGAGTACGACGAGGTTGTGGATTTTGCCGTGGATTTGGGCATTGAAAACGGCTTTTTGCAAGAGGGAGAAGCCGCCGAAGAAAGCTTCATTCCGCCATTTGATAATAGTGGAGTATAATAAATATTTACGGGAGGAACTTTTCTTTTCACGAAAAAAGAAAAGTTCCTCCCGTACCATCTTCAAAATAAAACCGGTGTAGGGTTAAAATAAAGAGTCTATTAAATTTTTATATTCTTCGTAAGTAAGTAAAATGTTCAGCACTTCGATGAGTTTATTCGTGCTGAGGTGAGTGGGCAGGTTTAATTCCTGCTCTAATTTTTTTCTGCGTTCGACACTGTTGCTTGAACCCGAGAATCCATCTTCAAACATATCGATTTTAGTGATTTTTTTTATGTTTTCGCGTTTTTCAGATGATTTTTTCTCCAAATTTACTCCAGCTCTGCGTAAGGCGTTGAAAATTTCTTCGTCGCTTACGCCTTCAACACCTAATAAACCTTCTTTTGACGGGTTTCTTTTGCGGCGTTCCTTGCCTTTCACCTCGGAAATGTATGCGTTTTTAATAAATTTGGGGTCAACCGAGCCTTTAATTGCGTTTCTTATTGCAAAGCCTGCGCTGTCGCTGTCAGTGAGGATTATCAAGCCCCGCTTTTCCGCAAGGTCTCGGAGCATATTTCGCATTTCATCGTCTTTGAAAATTCTGAAGCCGCCCGTCTCGATTATTACCGCGTCAACAAGCCGTTCCAGCTTGATTTTATCACTCTTGCCCTCAACAACTATTACTTCGTTAATTTTAATCATTTTTTCGTCTGAACTCCCAAAAGCTTTGCTGTCAGCGAGGCTAAAAGCGCTTTATTATCAGCAGATGTGGATTTTGATGCGACGTCCGCTTCTGCGCAAACTTCAAGGGCGTATTCCAATTCTTTAATTGAAACGCTTCTAAGTCTTTGGGCGTATTTTTTTACCATAAAATCCTTCATTTCCAGAAGCTTTGCTACCGTATCCAATGGGGTTCCGCTTGAAATCAAGGCTTTGATTTTATACATATTTCCGAAAGTTGAAAAAATTGCGCTGAGAATTATGATTTCGTTGGTTCGTGCGTCGTAAAGGTCTTCTAATTTTTCGAATGCAAGGGTCTTGTTTTTATCCAAAATAGCATCTGTCAAGTCGAAAGTTCTTGCTTCTGCCGTTTTGCAAACGAGAACGTCAATATCTTCTTTGGTAATTTTTCTGCCGAAGCAGTAAGACGAAAGCTTATGCACTTCTGTGGAAAGGGTGTCAAGGTCATTTGGCGCTTGGGTCAGCAAGTATCTTGCAACGCTTAAATCAATTTCGCTTCCGCCTTTTTTCGTGTGTTGCATTATCCAACGCTCAAGAGTTGCCGTGTCGGGCTTATCTATTTTGCAGATTTTACCGTTTTTTTCAATGGAGCTTTTCAACGCCTTGAAGTCTTTCAATCTTTCGTCAAAGCTTTCAGTTTCGCCATATAGAACCACAATGTTGTCGTCGGGAATTTCTGCCGCAGATTCCTTAATATATTGCACCACAGGTGAGGATATAGGTGAATCTTTGATTATAATAAGCTTTTTTTCGCTCATCATAGGGAACATTTCGGTAATATCTGTAAAGTTTCGTAAATCCAAGTCTTTTCCATCATAAACGAAAACATCGGGGCAGGAAGAATCGCCTCCGGAGACTGCTTTTTTCAGTTCGTTTATATAGAACCTTTTCAGGTAAGCTTCGGGGCCGTATACGTAATAAATTTTCTTAAAACTGCCGTTTTTTATATCTTCGGCAAGAGTTCCCAATGCAGCCATATTTTATCCTTTCAGATTTCTCATAGAAAAACTGCCTAAGCAGTGCGCGTGGCAAATTGCCAAAGCAAGACCGTCTGCGGCATCGTCGGGGCGAGGAATTTTTTGCAGATTTAAAAGCATTTTTACCATTGACATTACTTGATTTTTTTCTGCTCTTCCGTAGCCCGTGACCGATTGTTTTACCTGCAGGGGGGTATACTCCCCATAAGGGATATTTTTCTTTGTGAGCGCAAGTTGAATAACACCTCTTGCTTCCGCTACGGAAATTGCCGTAGTTGTATTAGTGTTGAAAAACAGCTTTTCGATTGCCGCCGTCTCTATTTTATAGTAATCAAGAAGTTGATTCAGCTCTTCGTGGATTTGCCAAAGTCGTTCTCCGTTTGGAGTATGGGCAGGGGTAATTATGGCTCCGTAGTCGCAGCCGATAAATTTATTCCCAACGTATTCAACGATTCCGTAACCCACAGTAGCAAGTCCCGGGTCAATTCCCATAATAATCAATTGTTTTTATCCCTCATATTTCTGTCAATTTCACGTTTTACGTCTCTTGCGGCTATTGCGTCGCGCTTATCGTAAAGCTTTTTACCTCGGCAAAGCCCGATTTCCATTTTTACCACCGGACCTTTAAGGTAAAGGGAGAGGGGAACGATGGAAACGCCGTCTTTTTTGATGTTGTTAAAAAGCTTCAAAATTTCACGCTTATGCATAAGGAGTTTTCTTTCACGAAGTGGGTCTTTGTTGAAAATATTTCCTTTTTCGTAGGGGCTTATATGCATTCCCACAACGAAAATTTCGCCGTTGTTTATTTTGCAGTATGAGTCTTTTAAATTGACGTTGCCCTGGCGGATGCTTTTAACTTCAGTTCCTGCGAGTGCGATACCTACTTCGAATTTTTCATCTACAAAATAGTCGTGGTATGCTTTTTTGTTCTGCGCAATGGTTTTTATTGTTTTTTTCTCCATACTTTATTAACTCCTCCTGTTGTTAAGCTTTTCAATAACTTCCGGCACGAGGCTTACGTCTTTTATGCAAAATTCCGGCACTTTTATTTCAGGGAAGAGCCAAAATCCCGTAGTCATTACCCAAATGGGTGTATATCCTGCTTTTCGTGAGGGTTCAACGTCGTTTTTCGGGTTGTCGCCCACGTAAACAAGCTCTGATGGTTTCAGATTTAATCTTTCAGCCATCACTTCAAAAGGTTTCAATTCAGGTTTATCCACCCCAAGTTCACCTGAGATTATTATTTCATCAAAATACTTTTCCAAATCAAGCATTTCTAATTTTTTGCGCTGAAGCTGAGAAGGACCGTTTGTAATAAGCCCTAATTTCAACCCTTTATCTTTGAGATTTTTCAGCATAAGTTCAGTGAAATCATAAGGAACGGCATAAAGGTGAAAATTACCTTTAATAAACGCGCAGTAGTCTTCAAAGGTTGGAGCATTTTTAAAAACGCCTAGATTTACTATGTATTCAAAAATGTTTTCCCAGCCCAAGTGGTTGTGCGTTTTATCAGCGTATTCGAGAATGTGGCAGATTTTTTCGTCCGTCATTCCCTCTGAAACGTCAAAATGTTGGCAAAATCCGTTTACGCAAAGCTTTTGAGTTTCATATCTGTCAAAAAGTGTGTGGTCCAGGTCGAAAACCGCGCCTTTTATCATATTGTTCATTCCTTTCAATTAATCTCCATTCTGCCGCTTATGCGTCAGCATAAATATAAATGAAAATCTCCGATAGTGGCTGATGGAGATTTCAGGCATGTACCGCAGTACCGCATTGTTTCGGATGCGGCACGCCGTATTGAATTATGGTATAGCGTGATTTTTCACTCTATATATACTTCTGATATGGATTGACGGTAATTAATCTTAGAATAAAGTATATTTTGTATTTACGTCCACAATAATTTTGTGCATTTGATTTTTGGAATCATATATTTAAAGAAGTGTTATCACCTCAAATTGTAAAAAATATAATGATGCCAATATGGCCAAATATAATTATCTGCAGATCCTGCTGTAGACCATAAATAATTATTACTCCAACTATAGTGCCACTTTCCATCAGAATCATGATGATAGTATGTTACGATCCCACCAAGTTCATAATCTCTAAAACTGCTATAAACTTTTTTTACAAAATAAATTTCTATTTCTGTTTCTGAATATGAAAGAATTCTGTACCAATCATATTCAAGGGGTTCGTCGTCTAATATTAATTGCATATTTTCAACGTCATCACGATGTAATTCAGTCACTATACGATTCTTTGCCAAAGTGCCTATCCAAATCAACATAAACAAAATAATCGGTATCAAAACTATCCATATAACGATTTTAAAAACTTTCATTTGTATTTTCCTTTTTTGTCAAATTATTATTTATGCTGATATTTTGGTGCGGGGAAACAATTTACGAAAACGTTTCCCCGCAAAAAATACTTTAAATTAGCCGTTCTTTCTTGTGTAGTTGAGGAGACCGCCCGCTGCGAGGATGTCAGCCTGTCTGTCGGAGAGGGGGAGTTCAAGTTCAACTTCGAAATTCTTTGTTTTGTTTACGAGAGTAATTTTTGAACCGCCGTTTTTGATCTCTTCGAGAATGTTGGGAAGTTCAAGAATATCGCCCTGACCGATTCTGTCGTAATCTTCTTCATTTTTAAATGTAAGAGGAAGAATACCTGTGTTGATAAGGTTTGCTTTGTGAATTCTTGCAAAGCTCTTTGCAATAACAGCCTTAACACCCAAATAGAGGGGAACGAGCGCTGCGTGTTCACGGCTTGAACCCTGACCGTAGTTGGAACCGCCGATTACGAAACCGCCGCCCATGAGTTTTGCTCTTTCGGGGAATTCTTTATCGCATACGCCGAAGCAGAACTGTGAAAGGTAAGGAATGTTGGAACGGTAGGGGAGTATCTTTGAGCCTGCGGGCATGATGTGGTCTGTTGTGATGTTGTCGCCCACTTTAAGAAGCGCGCTTGCTTCAATTTTTTCGGGAAGCTCAACATTTACGGGGAAAGGCTTGATGTTGGGTCCACGGAGAATTTCAACGCCTTCGCCGCTGGAGGGAGGAATTATCATATTATCGTTGATGGTGAACTTTTCGGGCATCTTCACGTCAACGGGTGTGTTGTCTGTCATTGGGTCTGTGAATACGCCTGTGAGAGCGCTTACTGCGGCTGTTTCGGGGCTTACAAGGTAAACCTGACCGTCAGCCGTACCGCTTCTTCCTTCGAAGTTTCTGTTGAATGTTCTCAAAGAAACGCCTGCACTGTTGGGGGACTGACCCATACCGATACAAGGACCGCAAGCACATTCGAGAACTCTTGCACCTGCCGCAATAATATCAGCAAGAGCTCCGTTTTCAGCCAGCATATTGAATACCTGCTTGGAACCGGGAGCGATTGCAAGGGAAACTGTGGGACAAACTGTTTTGCCTTTGAGGATAGCCGCAACTTTCATAAGATCTGTGTAAGAGGAGTTTGTGCAGGAACCGATACATACCTGGTCTACTTTCTTGCCTGCAAGTTCTGCGATAGTTTTAATGTTATCGGGGCTGTGAGGGCAAGCCGCAAGGGGAACCAGCTCGGAAAGGTTGATGTTTATTTCTTCGTCGTATGTAGCATCTTCGTCTGCTCTAAGCTCTGTGAATTCTTCTTCTCTGCCCTGAGCCTTGAGGAATGCTTTCGTAACTTCGTCAGCGGGGAATACGCTTGTTGTTGCGCCCAGCTCTGCACCCATATTTGTGATAGTAGCTCTTTCGGGAACTGTAAGTGTTTTTACGCCCTCGCCGCAGTATTCGATGACTTTGCCAACGCCGCCTTTAACGGAAAGAATCTCAAGAACTTTAAGGATAACGTCTTTAGCGGAAACCATTGGACGGAGTTTTCCTGTGAGGTTAACTTTTACAACTTTGGGCATTACAAGATAGAATGCGCCGCCGCCCATTGCAACAGCAACGTCAAGACCTCCTGCTCCCATTGCGAGCATACCGATACCGCCGCCTGTGGGAGTATGTGAGTCACTTCCGAGGAGCGTTTTGCCTGGTTTGCCGAATCTTTCAAGGTGAACCTGATGGCATATACCGTTGCCGGGGCGAGAGTAGTAAAGACCGAATTTTTCGCAGCAACTCTGAATATATCTGTGGTCGTCTGCGTTTTCAAAGCCAGTCTGGAGTGTGTTATGG
>JAFSHW010000004.1 GCA_017440085.1 Clostridia bacterium | reverse complement strand
CATGTCAGAAATTAAACTTAAGGAAAATGAATCTTTGGATAATGCACTCCGTCGTTTTAAGAGACAATGCGCAAAAGCAGGCGTAATTCAGGAGCTCAGAAAAAGAGAGCACTATGAAAAGCCTTCCGTAAAGCGTAAGAAGAAATCCGAAGCAGCAAGAAAGCGTAAGTTCAAATAATTAACTTACAGCGTATAGAATGGGACTGTATCTTAAACGATATAGTCCTTTTTTATAATGATTATCGAAAGTCGAAACGTATAACCGTTTCGACAAGCCGATTTAATCGGCTTTTGTTAATTCAAATTGTTATCAATTTGAATTAACTCGACATTCATTGAAATGAGTATAGACAAATTTTCAAGGAAAATTTGATAGGATTGGCTCCGTTAGCGCTAAAAAATGATGCCTAACCCCCTTGAATGGAGCCAACCTGTCGAAATATAGCCTTTCAGGCTGTATTTCGACTTTCTATAATCATTATAATTACTTTATAACCGAAAGGAACTGTCCTTATGGCACGGAAAGAACTGCCCAAGGCAACCAGGGTATTTCGCCATTTCAGCGAGATCACCCCTGAAATTTTAAGTGAATACGGAATCAAAGGCATTATGACAGACCTTGACGATACTTTGGTTGAGCATAATTACCCTACGCCCAAAGAGGATGTTTTGCTTTGGCTTGAGAGCATCGAAAAAGCAGGAATCCCCATTTGCATAGTTTCAAATAACCGCCGCCGCAGAGTTCTGAGCTTTATTAAAAGCTTGAATTTAGGGATTTTTCATAATTCAATGAAGCCTTCACCAAGACCTATTTACAAAGCGATGGAGGTTATGGGAATTACTCCCGAGGAATCCGTGTTTGTCGGGGACCAGCTTTTTACAGATATAAAAGGGGCAAACAATGCGGGAATCAAATCTTTCCTTGTTGACCCCATAGGAAATAAGGCTACTTTATTTATCAGATTTAAACGACGTTTGGAAAAACGCACAAGGAAAGGTTGATTGATTATGACCAGAATAGAAAAACTACAAGCGCTTCTTAACGATAATTCCGCGTTCGTTATCGTTGACAGTAAAAACAGGAGATATTTCACGGGAATGGAAACTTCCAACGGCGTTCTTGTCGTTACAAAGAGTTTCTCCGTTTTTATGACGGATTTCAGATACATCACCGCCGCAAAGGCGAATATCAAAAAGCCAACGGAAGTAACTCTTCTTTCAGGCTCCCATTCCGAATCAGTAAAGAAACTTTTTGCGGAAAAACGTTTTGACGTGAAAACAATTTATTTTGAATCCGGCAGACTTTCTTACATTCAGGCAAAAGCTTACATTGACGCTATGCCAGAAGTTGAATTCCTCAATGGTGACGGTGCTATTTCAAGCCTTCGTCAGTCCAAAAACGAAGAGGAAATCCAGTGCGTAATCGAGGCTCAGAAAATTACCGATAAATCTTTCCTTTACATTCAAGATTTTATTGCCTCAAACTGGAAAAAGGGCATCACGGAAAAGCAGATTGCTTTTGAGCTTGAATTTGATATGCGCCGCAACGGCTCAGGAGAAATGCCTTTCTCTATCATAATTGCTTCGGGTTCAAACGGTGCTTTGCCCCACGCCGTGCCAACGGATAAGCTTATCGAAGCAGGGGATTTCATCACAATGGACTACGGCTCTTCTTTCAATGGTTACGTAAGTGATATGACAAGAACCGTTGCCGTAGGTCACGTTTCTGAGGAGCAGGAAAAGGTTTACAACATCGTTCTTGAAGCGCAGTTGAAGGCTATTGCAGGCATTAAGGCAGGAATCACAGGCAAAGAGGCTGACTCCATTGCTCGTGACGTTATCGCTGCCGCAGGTTACGGGGAGTATTTCGGACATTCTCTCGGTCACGGTGTAGGTGTTGAAGTGCACGAAGCTCCTAATTTCAGCCAGGCTTTTGAAAAGACTATTTGCGAAAACTCTATTATGAGCGTTGAACCGGGCATTTATATGGAAGGAAAATTCGGCGTTCGTATCGAGGACCTTGTAGTCGTTAAAAACGACGGTGTTATCGACATTACCTCTTCCGAAAAGGAGCTTATAATTCTGTAATTCAAGTGCTGGTTGAGTAAATATAATGGTTTGATTTATGGGGAAGGAACTTTCTTTTCGCGTGAAAAGAAAGTTCCTTCCCCAAACCCCAACCTCAAAGAAAAGCGAGTTTGGGGATTTATGTAATCCTATAATTCGGTAAAGCATTTTAAATGCTTTACACAAAAGTTTTTTAGTGTGCGTTTGTGAACGACGCCTGTGGCGGATTAAGTGAACAATAAGCGCTGAGCAGCGGTCGAAATTTTAAACAAACTTTTGTGATGTGCAAAAATTTCGGGTACCGCAATCGTTATGGGTTCGGGAAAACCTATTTTTACAAAAAATGGTTTTCCCGCAAAAAACCAATCCAACTCAAGCAATACTTGAGTTTTTGAATTCAATCAGCGCTTGCTTGCAAAATATCGGGATTTCAGCTATAATGCAAATAAGGGTCGACCTCAAAACAAAACGGAACCAAGCCGCTTTGCGGCGGAAAGGAAATTGAAATGTTTGATATGAAAGAAATAGGTGCACGTATCGCACGTTACAGAAGACAGAAAAATCTCACCCAGATGATGCTTGCAGACAAGCTGGATATAAGTTTTCAGGCTGTCTCAAATTGGGAGCGAGGCGAAAGTATGCCCGACATTTCAAAATTGGGAGAGCTTTCTCAGGTCCTCGGCGTTAGTATAGATGTCCTTTTAGGTAATGTTCCGCCATATCCGACAGACGTTGAAACTGTGGAAAAGAACCGTGGAGTTACTGACGTGAAAGTTGAAATTCCTACGGAAGTCGATGTCAAAGTTGAAGTTAAAGAAGATTCTGTTGAACCTGATGAAAAGGCAGAACCTGATGATGCTCAGCGCGAATATTTCCGCAAAATAATGTCTTCGGTCTCCTATATGGAATCGGAAACTATTGCGGAGCTTGTAAGTGACCTGCTAAAACAAGGCGCTACCTTTGAGGATATTAGACCTGCGATCGAATATATGGAATCGGAAGACCTCTGTGAAGTTGTAATGGAGTGTCTCAAAAATGGCGAAACCTTTGAAGCTTTAAGACCGGTACTTCCTCATATGGAGTCAGAGGATATTGCAGAAGTTTCTCGTTTTGTTCTTGAAACGGGTGCTGGCTTTAGAGACTTACATTCTGTTATAAACCTTATGGAGTCTGAAGATGTTGGATATATTGTTTGTACCGCAATTAAAAAAGGCACATCTTTTGAGGATATAAGACCTGCAATTGTGCATATGGAGTCTGAAGATATTAAGGATGCTGCAATATTTGCAATTGAAAATGGT
>JAFSHW010000034.1 GCA_017440085.1 Clostridia bacterium | reverse complement strand
GAAAAGGTACCCCGCCCCCAGACCCCCACCCCGGAAAAGCGGACTGGGGGGATTAAATTATCAAAAAGTTTATAAAAAGCTATTGACAAATTGCAGAAAAAGTTATATAATATAAACAGAAGAGGAGTTACCGGCAACGGTCACTTCCTTGTTGGTTAAAAAAGATAACCGAACGTTTGGAAGTTGTAGCGGTTATCTTTTTTTATTTTTATAAATGCTAATGAACAAACTGATAAGTGCAATAATAAGATTGCAAAAATCAATTAACATTTTTATTATTTCAAATGTTATGTAGTCCATAAACATCACCTCCCTCTGTCAGAGGAAGGCAAAAAGACAATTACACTTCCTCTTGAACGAGGAAGCGACCGCCACCGTTTGGTAACTCCAAATGATATTATACAATAAGCAGTAATAAAAGTCAAGGAAAATTATTTGAAAAATAAAGAGAAAATATGTTCTTAATGAGGTTTGTTTATGTTTAAGCTGTTTAAGAAAAAGAAGAATAAAAAAATATCCAAAAATTATGGTTTATGTTTAATTACAGTGCGCTTTGGTGTCTTTGGACTGATTTTGGTTTCACCATAGCAGGAAAGTCTAATCTTTCTGCCGAGTTGATTTCGGAAATGGAATCTATGTGCAAAGAATTTGATACCCGTTTAAATTGGGATTATCCTCAGGGACCTTTATTGTGGAGTGCTGAACAGCAGGAAGATTTTAATAAAAGAGCTGAGAAACTTTATAAAAGAGTAGTTGAGGAATTAGGGCCTGAGTATGAAGTGAAACTCCATTTGAGTTAATATATACAGAAGCTTATCCATTTACGAGTATACTTTTCCAATAATTTAATGAATAACGAAGATTTTCATTCACCCAATCCGCTTTTCTTGGGTTGGGTTAAAGGGAAGGGACTTCTTTTCACGTGAAAAGAAGTCCCTTCCCTTATAAAATCACTTAAATTAAATCTTATTCTTTGTCGTTTGCCTTTTTTGAAAGAAGAATATTTGTGATAATACCGAGGATAAGAGCGCAGGCGATAGTTGTAATATAAACCTTACCGATAGCCATTGACATACCTCCGATACCTGTAATCAGAATTACGGAAGTTGTGAAGAGATTTGCATTGTCTTCAAGATTTACTTTCTGAATCATTTTAAGACCGGAAACTGCGATAAATCCGTAGAGAGTGATGCAAACGCCGCCCATTACGCAACCGGGAATTGAATCAAGGAATGCAACGAAAGGCGAAATAAAGGAAATGAGAATCGCCATAATTGCAGTGGTTGTGATAGTTACGATTGAAGCGTTCTTGGTAATCGCAACGCAGCCAACGGATTCACCGTATGTAGTGTTGGGGCAACCGCCGAAAATAGCACCTGCAATGGAGCCAACACCGTCACCGAGAAGTGTTCTGGAAAGTCCCGGGTCAACCGTAAGGTCGTGTTCAATGATAGAAGAAAGGTTCTTATGGTCTGCAAGATGTTCTGCAAATACAACGAAAGCAACAGGTAAATATGCTACCGCAACAGTAGCCAAGTAGGAGAAATTAAATTCCTTTAATCCCTGAATCGCTGTGAGGAAGCTGAATTCAGGTAATGCGAGGAAGGTATTAAGTCCTACACCGTCTGCAACAAGCTCTTTGAAAGGAGCAAAATCAATTACAAGAAGGTCGGGATTATTTGTAGCGGAACCGATAATTGTGAAAACCAAAGCAACTGCGTATCCTGCAAGAATACCGATGATGAAGGGGATAAGCTTCATCATTCTCTTTCCGTATACGGAGCAGAGGATAACCACAGCAAGCGTTACCAACGCACATATTACGGAAACTACGGTTTTCGTGTTCATAATAAAATAAGAAGACAAACCGAAAGAAACTTTATCGCCATAAGAAAATACGTCGTTTATAGCTGCACCTGCAAGAGAAAGACCGATAAGTGCAACTGTGGGTCCGATTACAATGGGAGGCATAATCTTGTCAATCCATTTTATGCCTGCAAATTTAATAATTATCGCTATAACTGCATAAACGAGACCTGCAATTGCAGCACCGAGAATCAGTCCGAGATACCCAAGCTGCATAGAAGCTGCTCCACCGAATGCTGCGCTCATAGAGCCAATAAACGCAAATGAGGAGCCGAGGAATACGGGGCTTCTGAATTTGGTGAATAACTGGTAAACGAGAGTTCCTACGCCTGCGCCGAAAAGTGCTGCGGAAGCTGTCATTCCATTGCCTACGATTGCAGGAACTGCGATAGTAGCCGCCATAATAGCAAGGAGCTGCTGGAATGCGAATACCAAAAGTTGGGGGAACTTGGGCTTGTCGTTAATGTTGAAAATCATTTTCATACTGTTTTACCACTCCATCTATATTTTTTTCTGCGTTGCTATTCCCTGAAAAAAGAAAATACTGCCGCCTTGAAAGTTCAAGCGACAGTACTTTTATCGTTAAATTCAGAGAAATTGCCAACTGATTTTTGAGCCGAAAAGGGAATCTCCTCGGCGTTATTTTTAAAAGTGAAAAAGGCCCCTGCGAAAACAAAAAACGCCCAATTTTTCATTACCGCAAACCTCCCTTTACACATCTACCTATTATTATATCAGATTTCGTGCATTTTGTAAAGTCTTTTTGGCAAACTTTATTATGAACTTTTCTTTTAGGGAATTTTTCAGAAAAATGACAGTATATGTATAAAACATATTTACATTTAATATAAATTTTGTTTATTTTGACTATTGACAAATGGAAAAAACTGTGCTATAATATAGGTGACAAAAAGGAAAGGCGAAAGAGATAAAAAATCTCAGCCGACAAACGAAATGAAATTTTTAACGTATCGTTTGTTCCAATGTCAGAAAGGACGGGATTAGACCAATGGCTCAGTAATTAACTGTAAGGAAGTTTCTTCTTGAGGATGACTTCTCCCCCGAGCTGTGGGAAGGTGGAGTCGATACTTAGATGTAATCTTCATAGAAACTGCAAGAGTAAGTTAATATTGGAACGTTGGCTTAATTTGCGTGACCAAAATTGAATAAAAAGTTTTCCCGGTGGCGGAAAAAACTTAAAAAAGTAAAAACCGTTATAAAGCAAGAGCTTGGAAAAACTATCCGGTTGAAAGAAAACGAAACGTAGCTATTGAGCAATTGCCGAAAGCTGGAATTTGAGGTTTTAATCGTGTTTAATAACTGAGAGTCAGTAAGTTGACAAATTGGTTCAAAGTAGTTTGTAAATAGAAGCGGAGTTTTCATTTCTGTAAGGCGGATTAAATATAAGTAATAAATTCCGAGGAAAGGCGAAGCACCGAAAAAAGATGAAACGTATTGATTTTCTTTGATGTAAAGGAAAAACAAGGCGTAAGTCAAGGAGAACAAACATAAATTTAGAATATACAGTATAGATAGATCTTCATAGCGGGTGGACATTTGATAATGGTGTCCACTCGCTGTGCCTAAAAAGTAAGAAAAAGGGGGAATTGCAATGATGAGGAAAAGTATTATAAAAATAATGGTGGTTATACTTTTAATTCAAGTTTTTGCGATTCCATCGTTTGCAGAAATCTCTTCTGTTGAAAATAACGGCGAATATATTAAATTGGAAGAACCGCTTACTTTTGACGAGTTAATTTCACTTCTTCAAGATACACTTTTAGATGCCCCCGACGGAATGGAATTCTTTTTCTCTGACGGTAAAATTTTAGTACAGACAGTAAATGGATATATAAAAGTTTTTGATTCGGAAAAAATGAAGGATAGTAATGTCGATGAAAGACTTTACCATAACGTCCCCATAAACAGCTATTTTAACACTTATAAAGTTCGCAACGTCGAGGACATTATCGGATACAGAATGGTGTCAAACGAAAACCCCGACACGGCAGACGTAAATTTAATTTTCTACGCCGCCGCAGCCGTAACTTTTACCGCCGCACTTCTTTTAATCAGCAGAAAAAGATTTAAACAAAAATAAAATAAGGAGCAGATTGAGTCTGCTCCCTTTTTATATCCAATTTTGAATTCTGCATTCTATTTCGCTCTTCTTCTGATAAATGAATAGGGTCCTACCGGGTGGTCGCATTCGATTTCCACGTGCATTTCTGCGTGGGGGGCGGAGAGGATAAAATCACCCTTTTCGTTATACATTTTACCTATGGTGAAGGTGTAGGGCTGCTTACCTGCTTCAAGAATTTCCACGGTCTCCCCTGCGGAAAATTTGTTTCTTTCGCTGACCAAAAGGCGTTTTTTAATGGGGTCGTAGCCCTTGACTACTGCAATAAGTTCCCAATCGCGAATGTAAGAGGAATTTTTATAATTTTGCCCCTTTGCGCCTTGGTAGCCGTAGTAGAATCCCGTGTAATATTCGCGGTGGCTGACCTTGTTCACTTCTTCGGCAAAATTGGGGATATTTTCTGTGTAGTAGCTCAAATCTTCAAAGCACGCGTCGATTGCGTTTCTGTACGCCTGAACGATGGACGCCACGTAAAATTCCGTCTTAACTCTGCCTTCAATCTTAAAACTGTTGACACCTGCGCGGATAAGCTCCGGCACGTGCTCTATCATACACATATCCTTTGAGTTGAAAATAAAGGTTCCGCTTTCCGTTTCTTCAAGGGGGAAGTATTCGCCGGGGCGAGTTTCTTCCATAACTGCATATTTCCAGCGGCAAGGCTGAGCGCAGTTGCCTCTGTTTGAGCTTCTGCCAGTAAGAAAATCTGAAATAAGGCATCTGCCCGAATGCGCCATACACATAGCGCCGTGAACGAAGCTTTCAAGCTCCAGATCTTCGGGGATTTTGCTGCGGATTTCGGAAATTTCTTCAAGTGAAACTTCCCTGCCCAAAACGATTCTTTTTGCGCCCATTTCGTACCAAAAATTGCAGGCTTGGTAGTTGACGGTACTTGCCTGGGTGGAAATGTGAATTTCCATTTCGGGGGCAAACTTGCGAACCAAGGAAAACATACCCGGGTCGGTGACTATTACCGCGTCAACACCGCAATCAACCAAAGTTTGCAGATATTGTGGGAAAAATTCGATTTCGTCATTGTGGGGAACGGCGTTGCAGGCAACGTAAACTCGCGCTCCTTTTTTGTGGGCAAATTCTACGCCCTGCTTCATTTCCGCAGGTGTGAAATTTGCGGAAGCGGTTCTTAGGGAAAAATGCTCGCCACCGATGTAAACCGCGTCTGCACCGTAAAGAATTGCGTATATAAGCTTTGTTAAATCTCCCGCAGGAGCCAAAAGTTCGGGTTTTTTCATTTTTTCTGTTCCTTTAAGCTTTTTTAATCTTCACCTATTATGATACCAAAAATCTTGCCCGTTGTCAATATTAAAATAATGAATTTTTACCCAGGGTGAAAATGTTGAAAAGTGCCGCAAAATCAAGAGTTTTCCACAGTTTAACCTTTAATCTTTTAAAATTCATCAATTTTTCCTATCTCGCTATTCGTGAAAGGGCTTTGCCAAAGCTTCAATCTTTGCAAAACCTTGATTCTACAAGGGTTTTCCACTTTTTCCACAGAGTTTTCCCCAAGTAAACTCTACTTTGCGTGATTTTGTACCACAGTTGCGAAAAAATTTTAATATCACCCTTTAAAATCTTGCAAAAGAAGGCAATATATGCTATAATATTAAGGTAAATAAAAAACAAAAGGAGAAAGAATTATGACTTTTGACGTCAATCATCCGATTATTTTCGCAATGGTTGCAGTGGTTATTGCGGTCGTTCTTGCCCAATCCGTATTTTTTCTTGTGAAAGCCTGGAAACGCGGTATTGAAATTGGTATGGATAAGAAAAAACTCCGCAAAATTGCCGTAACCGCCACAGTTTTTACAATAGCGCCTGCGGTAGCTATCGTTATTAGCGTTATTGCTCTTTCCAAGCAGTTGGGTCTTGCTCTCCCCTGGCTTCGTCTCAGCGTTGTCGGTTCACTTTCATATGAAGCTATCGCTGCTGAAAATACAGCCAACGCTATGGGCCTTGGGGCAACGGAAATCCCCAACGCTTCCCAATTTGTCACCGTTGTTTTAGTAATGACCTTGAGTATTATGGTTGGAATTTGGCTTGTGCCTGCAATTTGCAAAAAAATGCAGTCAGGTATGATAAACCTTGAAAAACGCGATAAAAAATGGGCGGATATTTTCAATTCCGCAATGTTTATCGGTATGATTGCCGCTTTCGTGGGCTTCGTTTTCTGCGACGTTGGCAACGTGGTTTCAGGTGATTTTACCGGTCTTATTCCCGTTTGTGTAATGTTCGTTTCCGCAGTTATAATGGCGGTTTGCGGACTTTTGGCAGGTAAATTTAAAAATATTCATTGGATTGCAGACTATGCGTTGCCCTTGAGTCTTATTTTGGGTATGGCAAGTGCAATTCCCATCACCGCTTGGCTTTCATAAGGGGGTAGAAATATGAAAAACGAACTTACATATATGGATAAAGTCTATAAATGGGGCAGAAATTGGAATATTTCCGTTATGCTCATTCTGCTTGCATTCCCTATTGCAGTTGCAATTATTTTCGATGCTGCTCCCGATTGGAACGGTCTTCTTATGGGTCTTGTTGCCACAGCGCCTATGTATTGGGCTGTTGGAGTGGTTGAAACCATTACTTACATTCCTATGCTCGGTGCAGGCGGCTCTTACCTTTCTTTTGTAACGGGTAATATTTCAAATCTTAAACTCCCCTGTGCTCTTAACGCTTTGGAGCAGGCGAACGTAAAAGCCAATTCCGAAGAGGGGGAAATTGTTTCCACCATTTCAATTGCAGTTTCAAGCATAGTTACTACTTTGATTATTATTTTGGGTGTAATTCTCATTGTTCCCCTCACTCCCGTGCTTGAAAATCCCGTTCTTGACCCTGCTTTTGCTCAAATGATTCCTGCGCTTTTCGGAGGACTTGGTGTGGTTTTCGTTTCTCGAAATTGGAAATTGGCAATTGCCCCCGTAACTCTTATGCTGATTCTTTTCATCGCTGTTCCCGCACTCAATTCAGGAACAGTTGGCATAATGGTTCCCGTCAGCGTAATTTTCACGCTTATCATCAGCCGCATTATGTATAAGAAAGGTTGGCTGTAAGCGATGATTGCACTTTATATTTTATTGGGCGTTTTAGCTGTATTTTTAGCGGTAATTTTCATCAGAGCCGCTATGTTCAAGCCTAAAAAAGCCCCTGTTACCGAGGCTGAGCCCGTGGATTTTGACAGGGAAGTTCCTATTGACACGCTTCAGAAATTGGTTCAATGCAAAACCGTTTCTTATTACGAAAGTGAAAAAGAGGACGATGCGGAGTTTGAAATGCTCATTGATTTACTCCCTCAACTTTACCCGGAAGTTTTTAAAATTTGCTCATTTGAAAGGCTTCCTGATAGGGCTTTACTTTTCCGTTGGCAAGGAAAAAGCGAAAAATCTCCATCAGTTATGATGGCGCACTACGACGTTGTTCCCGTTGAAGAGGAAAATTGGGAAAAACCACCCTTTGAAGGCATAATCGAAGGTGGAATTATGTGGGGAAGAGGCACTCTTGATACGAAAGCTACCTTCAACGGAGTGCTTTCTGCCGCAAACCACTTAATTTCTCAAGGATTCGTTCCTGAAAATGATATTTATTTCGCATTTTCCGGTGGTGAAGAAATCAATGGCAAGGGCGCTGCGAATATCGTTGACTATTTTGAAAAGCAGGGCATTGAACTTGGTTTGGTTGTTGATGAAGGCGGCGCTGTGGTTGAAAACGTCTTCCCCGGGGTGAAAGTTCCCTGCGGTCTTATCGGAATTGCGGAAAAGGGTATGATGAACGTGACCCTTTCAGTTGAATCGGGTGGTGGGCACGCCTCTGCGCCCAAGCCCCATACTCCAATCGGCGTGCTTTCAAAGGCGTGCTGTGATTTGGAAAATAATCCTTTCCCAATGCACGTTACTAAGCCTGCGGCAGAAATGTTTGATACTTTGGGCAGACATTCCAGCTTGCTTTACAAGGTGATTTTTGCTAATTTCGGCATCTTTAAATGGGTTCTTGATATTTTAAGCAGAAAAAGCGGTGGCGAAATGAACGCATTACTCCGCACTACGGTAGCGTTTACCCAGGCAAAGGGTAGCCAAGCACCAAATGTCATTCCTCCCGTTGCTTCAATGACGGCAAATCTCCGATTAAATCCCGAAGATACCGTTGAATCCGCAAAAGCACGCATTGAAAAGGTTATAAATAACGAAAAGATCACCGTTACTGTCGGAAGTAATATGAACCCCAGCAGAGTTTCACGCACGGATTGCGACGGTTGGAAAAAGGTTTCCGCCGCAGTTGCAAGCACCTGGCCAGGATGTATCGTTTCGCCCTATCTGATGGTTCAATGCTCCGATTGCCGCCACTACGGCAGGATTTCCGACAGAGTCTACCGCTTCAGTGCAATGGATATGACTGCTGAGGAACGCAAGACCATTCACGGCAACAACGAAAAAATCCGTTTGGAATCAATAAATAAAGCAGTTGAATTTTACATTAGACTTATGAAAAGCTGCTGAGTAACTAGAGAAAAGGACCTTTAAATCGTGAAAGGTCCTTTTTTATTGGCTTTGAGATAAAATTTCCGATTTTTGTTCTTGCTTTTGGGCGCAGTATATAGTATAATTATAGGTAGTGCTAAATTATTGAAATTATCAGTTTTACATATGGAGGCTTTTTATGAAATTAGGTATCGTAGGTTTGCCCAACGTAGGCAAAAGTACACTTTTTAACGCCATTACAAATACGAACGTTGAAGCGGAAAACTACCCTTTCTGCACCATTGAGCCCAATGTGGGCGTGGTTGCCGTTCCCGATGAACGCCTTGACAAGCTTGCTGAAATTTACAATCCTGCAAAGCTTACCCCCGCTATTATCGAATTCGTTGATATTGCAGGGCTTGTTCGAGGCGCTTCCAAGGGCGAAGGCCTCGGAAACAAATTCCTTTCACACATTCGCGAGGTTGACGCGGTAGTTCACGTGGTTCGTTGCTTCGATGATGAAAATATCATTCACGTTGACGGCT
This sequence comes from Clostridia bacterium, assembly GCA_017440085.1. Classification (GTDB taxonomy): domain Bacteria; phylum Bacillota; class Clostridia; order Oscillospirales; family UBA644; genus HGM12619. The sequence goes on along the minus strand of JAFSHW010000034.1, from coordinate 3,004 downwards.
CCATCGACCCCATTCGTGACATTGAAACAATAAATCTTGAGCTTGTTTTTGCTGATTTGGAAACTGTTGAAAAGCATATTCTTCGTTCTCAAAAAGCCGCAAAGGGTGATAAAAAATTCCTTGCGGAAGTTGACCTTTACGAAAGAGCAAAGGCTCAGCTTGAAGCAGGTAAACCTCTCCGCGGACTTGAAGTTACAGACGACGAAAGAGAACTTCTCCGCCAGTCAAATTTCATTACGGTTAAGCCTGTTATTTACGCGGCAAATATGAGCGAAGACGGCTTTGCTGACAGAGATAACAACGATTACTATAAAGCGGTTCAGGAATACGCAACTGCTGAAAATTCCCAGTTTTTGCCCATTTGCGGCAAGCTTGAAAAGGATATTTCCGAGCTTGAAGAAGATGAAAAGCTCCTTTTCCTTGAAGAACTTGGCTTGCAGGAAAGCGGACTTGCCCGTCTTATTAAAGCATCCTACACGCTTCTTGGTCTTATCAGCTATTTGACAGCAGGTACTCCCGAAGTCAGAGCGTGGACAATCACGAAAGGAACGAAAGCTCCTCAGGCGGCGGGCAAAATTCACAGCGACTTTGAAAAAGGCTTCATTCGCGCTGAGGTTATAGGCTACGAGGAATTTATGGCTTGCGGAGGCTCAATGACTACTGCTAAAGAAAAGGGCTTGGTTCGCAGCGAAGGCAAAACCTACGAAATGAAAGACGGAGATATTGTTTTGTTCCGATTTAACGTTTAATTAGGTTTTTTATGAGGGAAGCTTTTTTCCGCAAAAATAACATTAATATTGGAGGAAGAATTATGGATAAACTTAATATTTTAGTCGTCGGCGGCGGTGGCCGCGAGCACGCTGTAATAAAAAAACTTATGGAAAGCCCCAAAGCAGGCAAAATCTATGCGGCGCCGGGTAACGGCGGCATCGCTCTTGACGGTGCTGAATGTTTCCCTGTAAAAGCTACTGATATTGACGGTATGGTTGCTCTTGCTGAAAAGCTCCAGCCTGATTTGGTTGTTGTAACCCCCGATGACCCCCTGGTTCTCGGTATGGTTGACGTTCTTGAATCAAAAGGCTTCAAGGCCTTCGGCCCCCACAAAAATGCGGCTATAATCGAAGGCAGTAAAATGTTCTCCAAGAACCTTATGAAAAAATACGGCATTCCCACTGCGGAATTCGAAGTTTTCAACGATTACGAAAAAGCCGTAGCTTACGTTAAAGAAAAAGGTGCGCCCATCGTTGTTAAAGCTGACGGTCTTGCTCTCGGTAAGGGTGTTGTTGTTGCACAAACGGTGGAAGAAGCAATCGAAGCTCTTGATTCTATTATGCTTGATAAAAAATTCGGCGCTTCAGGCAGCAACGTAGTAATCGAAGAATGTCTTTTCGGCAGAGAAATGTCTGTTTTGGCGTTCACTGACGGTAAAGTGGTTAAACCTATGGTTTCCGCTCAGGACCACAAACGCGTATTTGACGACGATAAAGGCCCCAACACCGGCGGTATGGGAACTTACGCTCCCTCACCCATTTACACCCCCGATGTGGCTGACTACTGTATGAAAAATATTTTCCTTCCCACTGTCAACGCAATGAACTCAGAGGGCAGAACCTTCAAGGGTGTGCTTTATTTTGGACTTATGAAGACTAAAAAGGGTGTAAAAGTTATTGAATATAATGCCCGTTTCGGCGACCCCGAAACTCAGGTAGTTCTTCCTCTTCTTGAAAGCGATTTGGTTGATATTATGGTTGCTTGCGCTGACGGGAATTTGGAAAATATTGATATAAAGTGGGCTGATAAGGCGGCGGTTTGCGTCGTTCTTGCAAGCGGCGGCTACCCCGGCTCTTACGAATCGGGCTTTGAAATCACGGGCCTTGAAAATGCGGCAGGCACGGTTTACCACGCAGGCACGAAGCTTGTTGACGGTAAAATTCTCACCGCAGGCGGTAGAGTTCTTGGTGTGACCAATATAGGTAAAGATCTTGCCGATGCAAGGGATAAGTCCTACAAAGATGTTGAAAAGATTAGCTTCCAAGGCGCTTTCTGCAGAAAGGATATTGCGAAAAATGTATAATTTCAAACCTACGGGAGAGCTTTATCTCCGTGCGATGAAAAATTTCGGTAGACTCAACGACGGTATCTACCATTGCTGGAAAGTCCCTCATTGTGATCTCAGCTGGCCCGGTGACTACGAAGGCAGAGTTCTCCTCGGTCTCGTTTCTCAGGCGCAGGTCAACGGTATCGCTCCTATTTATCTGAAAGAGCTTACTGATTGTATGTTTGAAAGAAGCGCAGAATTTGGCTATTTTGGCGATAAATTCGATAACGAGATCATCAACGAACAGCAACTTTCGGGCAACAGCTGGTTTTTACGTTCTATGGTGGAACTTTATAAATATAACGGTGACGAAAGGGCTCTTGACAGAGTAAGAAGAGGAATCGAAAATCTTTTCCTCCCCTGCATCGGTCATTATAATGAATATCCTCTTGAAAGAAAAACTTCCAAGGACGGCAAGGAATCAGGCGAACTTGATAAACTCAACGGTCGTTGGCTCTGTTCCACTGATATCGGCTGTGCGTATATTCCCCTTGACGGCGTGACTTCCTGCTATGAGCTTCTCGGCTATATGGGTGACGACTGCGAAAAATTGGAAGTTCTCATTGATGAAATGATTGAAAATTATTTCAAGCTTGATTTTATCGGTATGAAAGTTCAGACCCATGCTACTCTTTCGGGACTTCGTGGCGTTCTCCGCTACGCAGGTTTTGCGGAAAAGCCCGAACTTATTGAAAAGGTCAAAAATGTTTTCGCTCTTTACCTCTCAGACGGGATGACGGAAAACTACGAAAACAAAAACTGGTTCCGCAGACCAGAATGGACTGAACCTTGCGCAATAATCGACAGTTTTGCAGTTGCGGCTCAGCTTTTTGATGCTACGGGCGATCCTTTCTATATGAATATTGCACAAAAAATTTATTTCAACGGTATTTCTACTTCCCAGCG
>JAFSHW010000033.1 GCA_017440085.1 Clostridia bacterium | reverse complement strand
GTTGAACTGAACTCTGAAACCTCTGTTTACCTGAACTTTGCCATTGTCATCAACCCAAGGAACTTTGAACATAATAGTTCTTTCGGGCTCAACCATTCTTTCAAATACGCCTGCTTCTACCAAGTCGGGACGTTTATCAGCGACGGGTTCGATACTCTCGAAAACTTCTTTAACAGTCTGGAGAAATTCGGGCTCGTTAGCATCTCTTTTGCAAACTCTTTCGTAAAGGTCTGCAAGATAAGGATTTTTGAATGCCATATGTATCACCTTTCAATATAAATATACAGTATAGAACTCGGTGTTCACTCATTCATTACAGTAAACTTGACCGATACTTTATTATACAGCATGATTGGAAATTTTGCAATACATTAGCGGAAAAAATCAATTTTTTTTTACATTCTTATAAAAAGTTGACTGTTTCCAACTCACTTTTTTGAAAAACTCAAAGGGTCAAAAGGGGGGGCAACCTTCTTTTCACGCGAAAAGAAGGTTGCCCCTTTAATATATACAAAAAAATATCAATTCATAGCCACGGAGCCGAAAAGTCGCCTTACGGCAGAATCTACGGAGAAAGATTCCTTTTCGGGAATCACCTCACGGACGGAAAGGTAAAAATCGACCATTTTTCCCGCCTCGTCAAGTCCTTTCATATCCGTCAATGACGCCATTGCGAAATCAGGTAAGCCGTGCTGCCGTGAGCCGAAAAAGTCACCGGGACCTCTCTGTTCCAAATCCATACGGCTAATTGCAAAGCCGTCATTTGTGGTGCAAAATTTTTCCAAACGCTCTTTGGCGGAATTGCTATCAGAAACCAAGAAGCAGTAGCTTTTTTTCGAACCTCTGCCAACTCGTCCTCGAAGCTGATGCAACTGAGAAAGCCCGAATCTATCAGCATTTTCAATAATCATTATAGTAGCGTTTGGCACGTTTATGCCCACCTCGATTACGGTGGTGCTGACCAGAACGCGAGTTTTCCCCTCGTTAAAATCCTTTAAAATCTGTTCCTTTTCCGCAGATTTCATCTTACCGTGGAGAAACTCTACGTTCAAATATCTAAGCCATTTTGAAGTAAGCTCTTCCCAGTAAGAGGTCACAGAAACCACGTCGTCAAGTCCGTCGGAATCCTCAACCAAGGGGCAAACAACGTATGCCTGACAGCCCCCCAGAACCTCGTTTCTAAGGTAATTATACATTCGCTCACGGTAGTCGGTGCCCACCAAGAAAGTGGAAATTTTCTGACGCCCTGCAGGTAATTCGTCGATTACGGAAACTTCAAGGTCTCCGTACATAATCAACGCCATACTTCGCGGTATGGGAGTGGCAGACATAACCAAGACGTGGGGATTTTGCCCTTTTTCCGAAAGCATTTCACGCTGATTTACGCCGAAACGGTGCTGTTCGTCAGTCACAGCAAACCCCAAATTTGCAAATTCCACACCCTTTTGAATAAGCGCGTGGGTGCCGATAAGGACGTGAATGTTGCCATTTTTCAAATCTTCAAGCAAGATTTTCCGCTGAGATTGGGGAGTGCTTCCCGTAAGAAGTGCCGTTTTCAAGCCCACTTTTTCCAAAAGAGGTTGCAGAGTTTTATGATGCTGAATCGCCAAAACCTCGGTGGGTGCCATCATACAGGACTGGAAGCCACTTGCAGCCGCGTGGCAAAAAAGTGCCGCCGCTACGGAAGTTTTGCCGCTTCCCACATCCCCTTGAACGAGCCTTGCCATAGCATAATTTTTACTCATATCGCAAACGCATTCGTCAACCACTCGCCGTTGGGCATTGGTAGGGGCATAGGGCAAAAGGGAGTAAAAATTTTCAATAACGCTTCGAGGCGATTTCACAGCCGCCGCTTTTTTGCGGATTCTATCCCCTTTTGAATGTGCAAGACCAAGTCTGAACAAAAACAGCTCTTCGCATATAAATCTGCGTCTTGAAGCCTCAATATCAAGCTGATTTTCAGGCAAATGTATCTTTTTAAGAGCTTGTTGAAGAGTCAATAACCCGAATTTTTCAATTAAAACCTTCGGCAAAGGGTCTTTTACTTCTGAAATATAAGAATTCAGCACATCTCGCACGGAATTTCGAATCATTTTCTGAGGAATTCCTTCAGTAATACTATAAACAGGCTGAATCACACCCTCCTCAAAGGGTTCAATGCGAGGGCTTTTCATTTCATAGAAAATCCCTGTTTTAATTATTTTTCCGTAAAAAATGTATTCTCCACCCTTTTCAAGCTTCTCCGCAAGGAATTTCTGATTAAAAAGAGTTACAGACATTTCTACGGAGCCGGAACTTACCAAAAATTTCGTAATAGTAAGCCTACCTCCTGCGCCTGCCCTTTTGGTTTTGACCTCAGAAGAAATTTTGCCCCGAACTGCAGCAGTTTCTCCGTCAAAGGTCTCGTCCAGAGTTTTCATATCGGAAAGGTCAATGTAGGTTCTGGGGAAATAAAAAAGCAAATCTCGGAGAGTTTCTATGCCAAGCTTTTTCAGGGCATCAGCCCTTTTCGGTCCGATGCCCTTTAGAGTATTGACTTTTTTCGTCAAATCTGTTTCCATTTTGCTCCCGTCGGTGTATCCTCAAGAATTATGCCTCTTGCCTTAAGACCGTCTCTGATTTCGTCGGCACGAGCGTAATTTTTATCCTTTTTAGCCTGCTGTCTTTCAGCAATAAGTGCTTCAATTTCCTGAACAAAGGGGTCATTGCTCTTTTCTTCTGCAGCGGAATTTTCAGCTTCAAGGAGCTTTTTCGCCTGAGCTACCAGATTAAGAGAAAGAACCTTGTCGAAATCTTCAATAAGTGCAATTTTCGTTGCAGCAGAAGCGTTTGCTTTAAGCACGTCATAAAGCGCGGTAACTGCAAGGGACGTGTTCATATCGTTATCCAAAGCCTCGCAGAATTTTGCCTTCCAGCGGTCAAATTCAGCGGAATCGACCTCGCCTTTATCTTCCTTGAGAATTGCAACGATTCTTGCAAGAAGCTTATTGAATGCAACGGTAGCGTTGTCGAGATTTTCATATGAAAATACCAAAGCTTTTCTATAATGAGACTGCAAGCAGAAGAATCTGTAAACCAAAGGATTGTAGCCCTTTTCTTCAAGAAGAGAAACAGTCAAAAATTCCCCTGTGGACTTACTCATTTTACCGCTGTTGGTGTTCAAATGGTGAACGTGGAACCAATAATTACACCATTTATGACCGAGATAAGCCTCGCTCTGAGCAATTTCGTTGGTGTGGTGGGGGAAAGCGTTATCAATACCGCCGCAATGAATATCCAAGGATTCACCCAAATTTTTCATACTGATGCAAGAGCATTCAATGTGCCAACCGGGGTAACCGATACCCCAAGGGCTATCCCATTTAAGTTCCTGGTCATCGAATTTGGATTTAGTAAACCAAAGAACGAAGTCCGTTTTATTTTTCTTGTTAGAGTCCCCTTCAACGCCTTCGCGAACGCCTACTGCAAGGTCTTCTTCTTTAAAATCATTGAAAACATAGTATTTTTCAAGCTTGGAAGTATCAAAATAAATATTTCCGCCTGCTTCGTAAGCATAGCCCTTTTCGATAAGAGCTTCGATTACTTTAATAAACTCGTCAATGTAGCTTGTTGCGGGAACTACCACGTCGGGCGTTTTAATATTAAGCTTTGCGCAATCTGCAAAAAAGGCGTCGGTGTAGAATTTTGCAATATCCATTACTGTTTTCTTTTCGCGCTTTGCGCCCTTGAGCATTTTATCCTCACCCTCGTCAGCGTCGCTTGTAAGGTGGCCAACGTCAGTGATGTTCATAACTCTGGTTACGTCATAGCCTGCATAACGAAGGTATTTTTCCAAAATATCTTCCATTATGTAGCTGCGAAGATTTCCTATATGAGCGAAATGGTACACCGTGGGGCCGCAGGTATACATTGAAACCTTTCCCGGCTCGTTAGGTACGAATTCGTCTTTTTTCCTGGTAAGTGAATTGTAAATTTGCATTGATTTCAAATCCTTTATTTAAATGTATGATTAGTCTTTAAGATATTTTCTGCAAGCCATATAATAGGGAACCACAGAAATTACGGTATACGCTGATACAAGCCAGAAAAACGCCTGGGGAATCATCATATCTGAGGCAACGGCTTCAACAGTAGCTCCCTGAGAAATAAATGCTCCGTAAATGAAGAAAAGACCAAGACTTACGCCCTGAAGCGCAGTTTTAACCTTACCCCACCAGTTAGCGGCAACCACTTCGCCCTTGCTCATTGCGCCCAGACGAAGACCCGTTATCATAAATTCCCTTGCAAGAATGAGAAGAACGGGAACGCAACTTACGAAGCCAAGCTCAATAAATGCGCAAAGTACGCCCAAAACCAAAAGCTTATCAGCAATGGGGTCCAAGAATTTACCGAAATTGGTAACAGCGTCAAATTTCCTTGCAATCTTACCGTCAACGAAGTCGGAAAGAATTGCAACCGCAAAAAGAATTCCCGAAACGAGGAATCTGGTTTTTATTGCCATTGATTCGGATACGGGAGTATCCAAAAGAAAAAGAAGTACGAATGGAATAAGCGCGATTCTGAACCAACAGATAATATTAGGTAATTTTTTAATCATAATTACGTTCCTTTCCCATTAAATCGTAAAGGTCTACAGATTCTATATATACGTTAACGAAATCACCGGGCTGATGCTCAGTTTCAGACGTAAAATATACTCTGCCGTCAATATCGGGAGCTTGGAAATACGCCCTTCCGCTGTAAAGGCAAGTGGATTCATCGAAGCCCTCGCAAAGAACCTCGTAGGTTTTGCCCAAATGCTTGGCGTTTATCTCTTCCATAAGGCGCATTTGAAGCTCCATTACGCCGTCAGCACGTTTTTCCTTAATTTCCTGCGAAATCTGACCGTGCATTCTGCTTGCTTTCGTGCCCTCTTCGCGTGAATAAGTGAACACGCCCAAGTTATCGAATTTAACCCTTTCAACGAAGCTGCAAAGGATTTCGTAATCCTCTTCGCTTTCCTTGGGGAAGCCTGCAATAAAAGTGGTTCTGAGCGAAACGTCGGGAACCTTTGCTCTGATACCGTTGAGAAGCTTTTCCAAGGATTTATCATCCATTGAGCGATTCATAAGCTTGAGGACTCTGCCGCTTGCGTGCTGAAGAGGTACGTCAATGTAATTGACGAATTTTTCCTCTGACGCCATAAGGTCAATAAGTTCTTCTGAAATTTCTTCAGGTCTGCAGTAAAGAACTCGAACCCACTTTACACTCTCGATAGCCGCAACGTCTTTTATCAATCTGCAAAGCTGAGGATATGCTGTCGTATCCTGAGCAATAAGGTTGATTTCCTTTGCACCGTTTGCCGCAAGAGCCTTGGCTTCTTTCAAAACGCTTTCGTAAGGTCTGGGAATAAATTCTCCCCTTACGGAAGGAATTACGCAGTAGGTGCAATGGTTCGAGCAACCGTCTGCAAGCTTGAGGTAAACGCTGTAATCGGGTGAGGTTAGGATTCTTTCCCCGTCGGGAGTATCCTCAGTCAAAGGTCTGTAATGAGAAAATTTCTCTCCGTCACCTGCGGAAACGATAGCTTCGCAGATTTTATCAAAACTCTTACTGCCCAAAACTGCGTCAACTTCGGGAACGGAGTCGAAAATTTCTTGGCGGTAGCGTTCAGCCATACAACCGGTAACGATAAGCTTTTTCAGCTTACCTTCCGTTTTGTAGGAAGCGGCGTTCAGAATATTTTCGATGCTTTCCTCTTTGGCTTTATCTATGAAAGTGCAGGTGTGAACAATTATAACGTCACACTCCTCCTGCTCTGCGCAAAGCTCAAATCCGTTATCTTCCAGCTTTGCAAGCATAACTTCCGCATCTATTTTATTTTTCTCGCAACCGAGGGCAATCATACCCACTTTCAACGGTGCTGATATGTATTCATTGGAATTCACTGTTTTCAATCTCTTCCGTATATAAATTATATGCCTTTTTCAAAAGCCCGTATTCGTAGCTTTTTCTGGCAAATGAATCAAAAAGCTTTTTAAGCTCTGCTCTGTCTTGGGGCAAATTTCCCTTTAGCTTTTTCCTCATAGCAGTTTTAATTTCTTCCACCATAAGTTCCTCGTCAACCAAATCTTCAAGAACGGAATCTGTAATTTCCTGCGAAATGCCCTTTTGAAGTAAATCATATTCAACCTTTCGCTTTCCGTAAGAATGAAGCTTTTGTTCTGCGTAATGCCTTGCAAATCTTTCATCGTCAAGGTATCCGTAGTCAATCAATTTTGCTATTGCAGAGGCAGATTCTTCCGGGGTATAGCCTTTTTTCAAAAGCTTTTCATAAAGCTCCTTTTCCGTGCGGTCGTGAAGCCCCAAAATATAGGAGCCGTAGTCAAAAGCGCTGTAATGATTAGAGCTCATCGTCAAAATCGTCAGCGGAAATATCTACTGAAACGGTTTTTTCAACTTTACTTACTGCGTCTGCGGAAGCTGCTGCTTCAAACTGCTCGGAAGCGGGAGTACCGTCAAGAACCGCTTTGATTTTAGATTCAAGCTCTTTCATAAGAGGTGGATCGTTTACGATAAGTTCCTTTACGTTATCTCTGCCCTGGCCAAGTCTGCGGTCGCCGTAATAGAACCAAGCACCGGACTTCTTAACAATTTCAAGCTTGACGGCAACGTCAAGAATTTCACCTGATTTGGAAATACCCTTACCGTAAATAATATCAAATTCAGCTTCCTTGAAGGGAGGAGCCACTTTATTTTTAACTACCTTAACCTTCGTTCTGTTACCGATAGGCTCGGAGCCGGACTTCAAGGTTTCAATTCTTCGAACTTCCATACGAACAGAAGCGTAGAATTTAAGAGCACGGCCACCGGTGGTTGTTTCGGGGTTGCCGTAAATTACGCCAACCTTTTCACGGAGCTGGTTAATAAATACAACTACGCAGCTTGTCTTAGAAATGGCACCTGCAAGTTTACGGAGAGCCTGAGACATAAGACGAGCGTGGAGACCACCGTGGGAATCACCCATTTCGCCTTCGATTTCCTGTCTGGGAACAAGTGCCGCAACGGAGTCAACGATTACTGCGTCAACAGCTCCTGAACGAACGAGAGTTTCAGTAATTTCAAGAGCCTGTTCACCGTTATCGGGCTGAGAAACCAAAAGTGAATCAATATCTACGCCCAAATTCTTTGCGTAAATTGGGTCAAGTGCGTGTTCTGCGTCAATAAAAGCGGCTGTTCCGCCGTTTTTCTGGCACTCTGCAACTATGTGGAGAGCAACGGTAGTTTTACCTGAGCTTTCGGGACCGTATATTTCAATAATTCTGCCCTTGGGAACGCCACCTATACCAAGCGCCGTATCAAGAGAGAAAGAACCCGTGGAAATATGCTCCACGTTCATAGCTGCGTTCTGACCAAGAGTCATAACTGAGCCTTTCCCGAACTGTTTTTCAATCTGCGCCAAGGCAGTATCAAGTGCTTTCTTTTTACCTTCCTGCATTTTTTAATCTCCTATTTTAACCGCCGAAAATCAATTCCGACTTAATAATATTTTCTATACCAATATTATATATCATTTTTATAAAAAAAGCAATACTTTATGTGAAAATTATTTGGGTTTAACTCACGAAAAGTCTGTGAAAACAGAAAAATTCAAGAATTTTTTAAAAAAAGCCCTTGCAATAATCTTCAAAGTCTGATATAATATATACCTAAGTGCGTTTTATAATGCTAAATAATGCTTTAAAATAGCTTCGCAAAGGAGCTTGTATCTTGAAGCTTGTAGGGAAAGGATGAAAAAGAATGGCTAAATGTGAAATTTGCGGAAAGGGCGTAACCTTCGGTATTAAGGTTTCCCACTCCCACAGACGTACTAACAGAGCTTGGAAACCCAACGTAAGAAGAGTTAAAGCTGTAGTAAACGGCAACGTAAAACATATGTATGTTTGCACATCCTGCTTGCGCTCCAACAAGGTTCAGAGATCTGTTTAATTTTAATTAATTTGAAGGTGATTCCCTACGGAATCACCTTTAAGTTATGACTAAAAATCTTCACACAGGAGAAATATGACTTATGAGCTGTAATACAATAAAGGGAAAACCTTACGCCCCTGAAACCAAATATATAGAAACAGAAGTTCTCGTTCTCGGAGGAGGACTTCCAGGTGTTTGCGCGGCGATTCAAGCATCTGAAATGGGAATAAAGACGGTTCTTGTTGAAAGCCGATTGACGTTAGGCGGTAACTGCGGTCCCGAAGTGGGAGTTCATCCCTCGGATGCTCACAGATTTCACCCATATATGGTATCAACCGGCACAGTCGGAAAGCTTATCGAAGATGCGGCTTTTTTTAACGCAAAAACTCGCTCTGAAGACAACCACTACAATATTTCTCTCCGATGGGACACCATTATGTCAAAAGCTCTTGAACACGCAGGAGTCACAGTCTTACTGTCCCATTACGCACACACACCGTATGTAGACAATAATAAAATAACGGCAGTCCTTTGCGAAGACACGCTCACATACAAAAGAGTTCTTATCAGCGTCAGCGGCTATGTCATTGATGATACAGGAGATGGAAATGTATCCGAAAGAGCCGGCGCAAAATATCGTATGGGAAGAGAATCCCGTGACGAATTTAATGAAAGTCTTGCTCCCGAAAAAGCAGATAAAATAACTATGGGAACATCGCTTGTTTCGATACTCAGACGTACCGAGGGCGAAAGTGAATTTTATCCTGATAAACATACTCCAGATTTTTACCCAGGATACGGCGGAGACTGCAACATTCGTCCCAAAGATGATTCCAATTTCAAATTCTGGTTTCCGACTGAGACAGGCGGAGATATTGACACCATTGAAGACGGGCATGATATATATAAAAGGCTCAGAGGTCATCTTGACAGCGCATGGGACAAGGCGAAAAACAAATCAAACAACGACAGCCTGAAAAATTGGGAAATGGTTTGGGTCAGCCCGAAAATGGGAAAAAGAGAAACTCGCAGATTTGAAGGCGACCATATCTTAAACCAAAACGATATTGAAAATGCAAGACTTTTTGGTGATTCCATTGCAGTGGGCGGTTTTGCTACAGATATCCATTACCCCAAAAAGGAAAATCCTGAATACGTCAGCATAGAATACCACATGATACCGCCCGTTTATACGGTTCCGTACAGAAGTATTTATTCAAGCAACATAGAAAACCTCTTTTTTGCATCAAGACTAATGAGCGCTACTCACATTGCCCACGGTTCAGTCAGACTACAAAGAACCCTTTCAACGATCGGGCAAGCTGCAGGTATGGCGGCGGCGCTTTGCTCAAAATACAGAATTACTTCTCGTCAGCTCTATACGGAGGGACACATTGAAGAGCTTCGTCAGGAACTACTCAAAAATGACTGCACTATTCCAAATGCTTCAAATAACGACCCGAACGACAAAGCAAAGCTCGCAAAAATTACCGCTTCAAGTGAAATAAAATACGGCGTCAGCGGGGACGTTACATATGAAAAGGTAGACAAAATTTCAGGCGTTGAATTCTGGGACTTCACGGATAAAATCGAATACATTGAAATCTTGATGAAGAACACCTCGAATGAACCTATTGAGGTGGAATTTACGCTCAAACGGTTTGTCCCCGAGCATAAATGGCAGATTCACGGCGAAAGAGAATATTTCGATTACTATGAACACCGAAACGAGGCCGAATGGGGAAGCGAGCATCGGCTTAAATTCTTCAAGCAAATCAGCTCTAATACGCTGACTGTTCCCGCAAGATTCAACGGTTACATAAAAGTTGATTTCAATGTTGAAATTGATGCGAAAGACCCCATGACCGACGATGACCGACTTGTTTTAGAGATAAAAACCGAATCTGGAGCCTTGGAAATCGGCAGAAATTCCGAGCTTCGCTCATATATGAGAAGAGTTACGGGTATCACTGAGAAAAACGGCGAAGAAAAATACAATGTTCGTCCCGAAAGCACCTTTGCAAAGCTTTACCCAACCCCATTGTACGGAGAGGCGATTCAGGTAATAAACGGTCAGAACAGACGTTTTTCCGAAAATCCGCAGAATATGTGGCACCCTGAAAGTCTTCCTGCAGACATAACCTTGACATGGGACGAAAAAATCACAGCAGAACAAGTTCGCATAACATTCGACACATTAGAACGTACCGCCCACGAAATGCCTTTTGAATGCGGCAAGAGGGCATCGGATCAATGCGTAAAAAAATTTACCGTAAAGCTTTTTAACGGAAAAGATGAAGTCCTTTCATTTACCGAAAATTGCAACCATAACCGCCTTTTCGTCAAAGATTTCCTGAAATATACCTTCGACAAGCTCATACTGACAGTCGAAGAGCTTTGGGACAGCAAACGAACGGCAGGCGTATATGAAATAAGAATTTATTGAAAGGGTAGTTTTTGTGTTGAAATCCTCAATGCCTTTCAACGCAAAGCCATAGAGATTTTCAACCCCACAGCTCCCTTATGGGCAAGGCATACCGTTACGGACGGATGCTGGCTCTACGAAATGAAATCTACGGGCTCACTCCTAATGCTTTAGTCGAACTTTGACACTTCCGGATACTGTTTGGTAAGGGCTCGCTCCGAATCAGGCTCGATATTAGGCCCTTGGGAGCAGATTAAAGAACGTATTTACAGTGCAACATATTCAGGACAGCGCTCTCCCCGGCGGTCACGGTTCTTTGTTCACCACGGCAGAAGGTCAGCTTATGGTATCATTCCATGCGCCGAATGACGATTACGATATAAACGGAAATCCCCATACGTTTATCATGCCTATTGAAGAAGACCCCGTAAAGGATATGCTGGTACAAAAACAATAAAAACCGAAAGGATTAAGGGGAAATTATTAAAGAATTTTCCCTTAAAAATTTGAATGAAACTGAATTTAAAAAAATTTATTATCAGAGTAGTTATCATCGGGGCGTGCCTTGCCGTAGTTGGTGGGTTGACGCTTTTAGGAATAAATATTCACGTAAGGAATCTGGTTTCAGAAAGGATTCTTACAGTTGAAGAGGCTGAAGACCTTGGAGCTGATTGCATTTTAGTGCTCGGAAGCGGCGTTAAAGCGGACGGCACTCCGGGAAACGTTTTGACCGATAGGCTGGAAAAAAGTCTTACTCTTTTTGAAAACGGTGCAGGGAAAAAGCTCCTTATGTCAGGGGACCACGGCAGGACAAATTACGACGAGGTCAACGTTATGAAGAACTATGCAATGGAAAGAGGAGTTTCTTCCGAAGACGTTTTTATGGACCACGCAGGGTTTTCCACATATGAAAGTATGTACCGTGCCGCGGCAATTTTCCAAGTGGAAAAGGCAGTTATCGTAACTCAAAAATTTCACGTTTACAGGTCCTTGTACAACGCTTTAAGTATGGGAATTGACGCCTACGCGGTGGCTTCCGATTTGGAAAGCTATGATGAAAGCATTTCAAGGGAATTAAGAGAGGTTCTTGCAATCGCTAAAGATTTTATCTACTGCATTTTTAAGCCTGAACCCACTTATTTGGGTGAAATTATCCCCGTAAGCGGTAACGGAGACTTGACAAACGGCTGATTTCATATAAAATAGTGCATTTTTTGACAATTTTTCGTGACAATACTTGACAAATAAACAAATTTAATATACAATAAAAACACTTGATAGAGGCGCGGTAATTAAGAGTAGTTTAAAACGAAAGGAATTATCGCCGAAACCAAAACAAACCTCAATATTCCTTACGGAAATTTCGGCGTGTTCATAAAGCTTTTTAAAGAAAAGCTTTCAGCAGAATTTATCGGATATTTTGGTACGTTGAGGTTGGGACGGCGCAGAATATGCGTCGTACTGTCACGATTCAGTATCGTGGAGAGCTATCTTTTCGGTTTTTTATTGTTATGTTGCAATTTTTACCGTAATGCTTGCTTTCTGCGAGCATTACGTTTTTTTATTTTATCAGGAGGTAAAAATTATGCGCAAAACATCTATGAAAAGATTTGCGGTTATTATCGCAATTCTAACAGTCATCTCGGCAACCTTCGCTTTCTCCGTATCTTCATCTGCGGAATCGGAATCCGGATACCCCGGCTACGTTGATTTCGTAATTTCAAGAATGGAAGAAGCTCCGGAATCAGTTTCCGAAGACGAATACGCAGACTATGCGGCTATGTATCTTGAAGACTACGATAAAGCTCTTCAGTTCGACCCTAACGTTGACGCAAACTACGAAGAAGCAGTGGCTCTTTACCGCGAAAATAACACACCTTTCTACGGCACTATCTGGTCAATGCTTCCCCCTGTTATTGCCATCGTGCTTGCACTTATTACGAAAGAAGTTTACTCTTCCCTTTTCGTTGGTATACTTACGGGCGCACTTCTTAACACTAATTTCAACATCGTTAACACAATTACAACAGTAGTAAACGATGGTTTCACAGCAAGCCTTGCAGATGCAGGAAGTGTTGGTATTCTTATTTTCTTGGTAGTTCTCGGCGCACTTGTTGCAATGATGAACAAATCAGGCGGTTCTGCGGCATTCGGCAGATGGGCAAGTAAGAACATCAAATCCCGTGTAGGCGCTCAACTTGCAACAATTCTTCTCGGATGCCTTATTTTCGTTGACGACTATTTCAACTGTCTCACAGTAGGTAGCGTTATGCGTCCCGTTTGCGATGCTCATAAGGTTTCCAGATCAAAACTTGCGTACCTTATTGACGCAACAGCGGCTCCTATCTGTATCATCGCTCCCATTTCTTCCTGGGCAGCAGCAGTTTCAGGCTTCGCTGAAGGCAGCTCAATGAACGGTCTTGAACTTTTCGTAAGCGCTATTCCTTTCAACTTCTACGCTCTCCTCACAGTTGTTATGATGGTGCTTATGGCTATTATGAAGTTTGAATACGGCCCAATGAAGCTCCACGAAAAGAACGCTCAGGAAAAGGGTGACATCTTCACAACTCTCGAAGAAAAAGCTGAAGAAGCTGAACATATCGAAGCTAATCCCAAGGGTAAGGTTATTGACCTTATTTTCCCCGTAGTCGTTCTTATTATCAGCTGTGTAATTTGTATGATTTACACCGGCGGATTCTTTGAAGGCGTTAACTTCGTTGATGCATTCTCCGGTTGTGATCCCTACGCAGGCCTTGCAATGGGTTCAGTTATAGCACTTGCGACCACAGTTCTTTACTTTATGTTCGCAAGATTTGGTCTTATTAAAATTACAAAGCTTATGGAAAGCATTCCCGAAGGCTTCAAGGCAATGGTTCCTGCAATACTCATTCTTACATTTGCTTGGACACTTAATGCTATGACAAGCAGCCTCGGCGCAGCACCCTTTATTGCAAATATCGTTCAGGGCTCTGCAAGCTCATTTATGTCATTCCTTCCCGCTATTATCTTCCTTATTGCCGTTGGACTTTCTTTCTCCACAGGTACGTCTTGGGGTACTTTCGGTATTCTTATCCCCATCGTGCTTACGGCATTCCAGGGCTTTGATAACAACCTGACAATCGTATCAGTTTCCGCTTGTATGGCAGGTGCTGTTTGCGGCGACCACTGCTCACCCATTTCAGACACCACGATTATGGCTTCCGCAGGCGCGCAGTGCAACCACATAAACCACGTTTCCACACAGCTTCCCTATGCTTTGACAGCTGCGGCTGTTTCCTTCATTGCATATATCATCGCAGGATTCATCCCCAACGCGTTTATCGCTCTGCCCATAGCTATCGTGCTTATGGTAGCAACAATCTTCGGAATCAAAGCTGTTACTGAGAAAAAGAAATAATTTAATTAAATAGAATTTTTATTTTATAGGGGACCTTATTTTCAAGAAAAATAAGGCCCCCTCATATTCCAACAAAATTGACGTTGGATAAATAAATATTGAAATATTTTAGGCATTATAACTAACCCCATTGACTTTCACTACACCATATGATATAATAGCTATAAGCTAGTAGCTATTATATCATTGGAGGTTAAATAAAATGGTGAACGAAAATACAAATTTACAGGAGCTATTTGATATTGCAACGCAAGAAATTTCAAATTTAAAACCTGAAGAAAAATTTTTAGTTAAGGATTTATTTAGAGGTTATGAATGGAATCGAATTGCAAAAGGCAACAGAACCAAACTCGGAAGTATGTTTTTCGCCTACGCACAAGGAAACGGTTCAAAAGAAATTCTCCCTTTGAACAAAACTCCTCAAAATCAGCAGATATACAAAAAGTTATAATTTGCACATCCAATCTACGCCCCGCCCCTGCACGGATGTGCAGGGGCGGGGCG
>JAFSHW010000032.1 GCA_017440085.1 Clostridia bacterium | reverse complement strand
TCTTTGATGTACTGAGCCATCTGTTCGTTGGACCAACCGTTGCAAACTACGCCGAGATCTTCAAGAATTTTATCAGCTCTGTGTCTTGTTTTGCAGGCTTTGCAGTCCATAAGGGGGTCGGAAAAGCCGCCAACGTGACCGGAAGCAACCCAAGTTTTGGGGTTCATAAGAATAGCGCAGTCAAGGCCTACGTTATATTCTGATTCGCGAACGAATTTCTTCCACCAAGCATTTTTTACGTTATTTTTAAGCTCTACGCCCAAAGGACCGTAGTCCCAAGTATTTGAAAGACCACCGTAAATTTCAGAACCGGCAAAAATGAAGCCTCTGTTTTTGCAAAGTGCAGTGATTTTCTCCATTGTCTTTTCATTATTCTTCAACATTTGTTTCTACCTCTTTATTTTCAATGTTTTCTGTATTTTCATTTTCTTCATCAGCCTGAGCGATAGTTGCGATATTAACCACTTTAACCTCGTCGTTAAATCTCATTATGCGCACGCCTGTGGAAGCTCTGCCGTAAACGGGAATATCAGCAAGCTTAGTTCTGATAATATTACCGTCGGAAGAGATAACGATAAGGTCGTCACCCTTGTTTACTTTTCTCAAACCTGCCAAAAGGCCTGTTTTTTCGTTAACAGTCTGAGCAATAATACCCTTACCGCCTCTGGTCTGAGGTCTGTAATCGGAAACAGGACTGCGCTTACCGAAGCCGTTTTCAGTAATGGTAAGAATCTGGTCCCCGTCGTCCACAGCAACAGCACTTACAACGTATTCGCCCTCGTCAAGCTTAATTGAACGAACACCGCGGGCACTTCTGCCCATAACTCTTGCGTCATTTTCATCGTATCTGATAGCGTAGCCTGCATTGGAAGCCACAAGCATAGTCTGGTTGCCGTCTGTAAGTCTTACTGAAACGAGAACGTCACCTTCGTCAAGCTCAATAGCGTTAAGACCTGTTTTTCTGATGTTCTTAAAATCAGCCATACTGCAGCGCTTCGTAACGCCATTACGAGTAACCATATTGAAGTATTTATCTTCTTCAAGCTCCTTAACGGGGATAACTGCAGTAACTTTTTCACCTTCCTGCAAGGTGAGCAGGTTGACAACGTTCATACCCTTAGCCTGGCGTGAGGATTCGGGAATATTGTAACCCTTTATCTTATGAACTCTGCCGAGAGTTGTAAAGAACATTAAATAAGTATGTGTGGAAGCGGTAATAAGTTCTTCTACGAAATCCTCTTCCTTTGTGGTAAGAGCCATAACACCCTTGCCGCCGCGCTTCTGAACCTTGTAATTTTCTTCGGAAAGGCGCTTGATGTAACCTTGATTTGTGAGAGTATAAACGCAGTTTTTCTCTTCAATAAGGTCTTCGATGTCGATTTCGTCTTCCACGTCTTGAATTTCAGTAACTCTGTCGTCTCCGAATTTGTTGCTGATTTCAGTAAGTTCGTCGCGAAGAACGCCTTTAAGCATTTCTTCAGATTCAAGAAGCTGCTTGTAGTATTCGATTTTCTTCTGAAGCTCTTCAAATTCAGCCAAAAGCTTTTCTTTTTCAAGACCCTGGAGTGCTTTAAGGCGCATTTCAAGGATTGCAGTTGCCTGAACGTCGGAAAGTCCGAATCTTTCCATCAAATTTTCTTTTGCGTTATCGTAGGAATTGCGGATAATTCTGATTACCTCATCAATATTTTCCTGGGCGATAATAAGACCCTGCAAAAGATGTGCTCTTTCTTGAGCTTTTCTTAAATCGTAGCGTGTTCTTCTGATGATAATTTCTTTCTGGTGAGCAATGTATTCGTCAAGAATATTTCTCAAAGAAAGGATTTTCGGCTGGGATTGGTTATTAACCAGCGCAAGCATATTCACCGCAAAGGTGGTTTGCATTTGAGTCTGAGTGTAAAGCTTATTGAGAACTACCTGTGAGTTTGCATCCTTTCTCAATTCGATAACGATTCTCATACCGTTTCTGTCGGATTCATCACGAATATCTGAAATGCCTTCGATTCTCTTTTCACGAACCTGCTCTGCAATAGTAGCAATAAGCATTCTCTTATTAACCTGGTAAGGAAGCTCCGTAACGATAATTCTTACTCTGTCTTTGCCAAATTCTTCAAATTCAGTTCTCGCTCTGACGGTAATATGACCTTTACCCGTAGCGTAAGCGGCTCTGATGCCTTTTCTGCCCAAAATAATACCCTTGGTGGGGAAGTCGGGGCCGTGAACGCAATCAAGAAGCTCTTCCAAAGAAGCTTCAGGGTTATCAAGCACCAAAATAGTAGCGTCAATAACTTCTCTAAGGTTATGTGGGGGAATATTGGTAGCCATACCAACGGCGATACCTGAAGAACCGTTTACCAAAAGGTTGGGGAAACGGCTGGGGAGAACACGGGGTTCTTTTCTTGTTTCGTCAAAGTTAGGGTCCCAATCAACTGTTTCTTTTTCAATATCGTTGAGCATTTCGTCAGCGATTCTGCTCATTCTTGCTTCTGTATAACGGTAAGCGGCAGGTGGGTCGCCATCCACGGAACCGAAGTTACCGTGACCATCAATAAGAGGGTATCTCATAGAGAAATCCTGTGCAAGTCTTACGAGTGCGTCGTAAACGGATGCGTCACCGTGGGGGTGGTATCTACCGAGAACGTCACCTACTGCGGTAGCACATTTGCGGAAGGGCTTATCTCTCGTAAGACCGTCCTCATACATAGCGTAGAGGATTCTTCTGTGAACGGGTTTGAGACCGTCACGAACGTCGGGCAAAGCTCTGCCAACGATTACGGACATAGCGTATTCGATGTAGCTCTGCTTCATTTCCTGCACAAGCTCAGTGGAAGTTATGACCTGGTCGGGGAACATTATATCTTCCGGTTTGTAATCAACGTTTTTTCTTTTAGCCACAACAACTCACCTCTTAATAGTCAAGATTTATCGCATATTTTGCGTTTTCTTCAATGTACTCGCGGCGGGGCTCAACCTGCTCGCCCATGAGTATTGTAAATATTCTGTCTGCCGCTGCCGCATCCTCAAGCTCGATTCTGCGGAGTGTGCGTTTTTCGGGATCCATGGTGGTTTCCCAAAGCTCGTGGGGGTTCATTTCACCGAGACCCTTGAAGCGGGAAATATCAATTTTAACGTTGGGGTTGCCGCCTCTCATTTCAGCGCTGATTGCGTCACGCTCTTCGTCGCTGTAAGCAACGCGAGTGTTTTTACCTCTTGAAAGCTTGTAAAGAGGGGGAACTGCGGAATAAACGTAGCCCTGCTCAATAAGAGGACGCATAAATCTGAAGAAGAAGGTCAAAAGAAGCGTTCTGATATGTGCGCCGTCAACGTCGGCATCCGCCATAATAATTACCTTGTGGTAGCGGAGCTTTTCGGGATTGAAGTCTTCACCGATGCCTGCGCCCAAAGCGGTAATAACGGGTGAAAGCTTATCATTTCCGTAAATTTTATCTGCTCTCGCCTTTTCAACGTTAAGCATCTTACCCCAAAGAGGTAAAATTGCCTGGAAGCGGGAGTCACGGCCCTGAGTAGCGGAACCTCCTGCAGAGTCACCTTCGACGATGTAAATTTCAGTCAATGCAGGGTCTCTTTCATTGCAATCGCGGAGCTTATCGGGCATCTGACCTGAATCAAGGGCAGAATTTCTTCTCGTATCTTCCCTTGCTTTTCTTGCGGCTTCTCTTCCGCGCTGAGCCAAAATAGCCTTACCGATAATAGCCTTTGCCACGTTGGGATGCTCTTCAAGGTATTCTGAAAGCTTGGAAGAAACAAGGCTGCTTACCACGCCACGCATTTCGCTGTTGCCTAATTTGGTTTTGGTCTGACCTTCAAACTGAGGCTCGGAAATTTTAACACTGATAACGGCAGTAAGACCTTCTCTTACGTCTTCACCTGCAAGGTTATTATCTTTTTCTTTAAGCAAATTGTATTTTCTTGCGTAATCGTTTAAAACGCTGGTAAGGGCTGCTTTAAAGCCTACGTCGTGAGTACCGCCGTCAACGGTGCGGATATTGTTTGCGTAGGAATAAAGTCTTTCCTTAAAGGAATCGTTGTATTGCAGGGCAACCTCTGCTGAATTATCGGCATTTTCTTGGGAAATGTAGATAATATCGTGCAATCCCTGGCACTGGTAGGATTTATTCAGATAATCAACGTAGGTTTTAATACCGCCTTCGTAAAGAAGGTCGTTGGTAACGGGCTCTTCCCCTCTGTTATCGGTGAGGATAATATGCACGCCGCCGCTGAGGAACGCCTGCTCGCGAAGTCTCAGAAGCAAGGATTCGTATTCAAATTCAAGAGTTTCAAAAATTTCAGCGTCGGGGTAGAAGGTAACGCTTGTACCCGTTTTATCTGTGGTGCCGATTTTCTTAACGGGTTCCTTTGGAACACCTCTGTCGTAATGCTGGAACCAAACGTCTTTTCCGTCGTGAACCGTAACCTCAAGCCATTCGGAAAGTGCGTTAACAACAGACGCACCAACACCGTGGAGACCGCCGGAAACCTTATAGCCATCACCTCCGAATTTACCGCCTGCGTGGAGAATAGTATAAACTACCTCAAGGGTGGAAATGCCCATCTTGGGGTGAATACCAACGGGAATACCACGGCCGTCGTCGGTAATGGTGACGGTATTACCCTTTTCAATCGTAACGTATATATTTTTGCAGTAACCTGCAAGCGCTTCGTCAATAGCGTTGTCCACAATCTCGTAAACGAGGTGGTCGAGACCTTTAACAGAAGTTGAGCCTATATACATACCGGGTCTTTTTCTTACCGCTTCAAGACCTTCAAGTACTTGTATCTGGTTTTCGTCATACTTTTTGTTTGTGCTGAAATCAGACATCTGCTGTATTTCCTCCATTATTTTATGTTAGAATTTCATTTCTCTTTTAATAAGTGTTGCTGTGTTGTATTGGGTGACGTAAACAGTAGTCTTCCCTTTTTCACCGCAAACCACAAATGACCTTGGCAAGTCGTAGGTGGTATAAACAATTTTATGTGATTTTTGCGCCATAGAAAGATATTTATTTGTGATTGGCGAAACCGTGGTGGTTTCTATATCAAAAATCCCCAAAATATCTTTATCGTTTATAACGTAATTCGCGCCTAAATGTAAATACATTATTTATTTTCCTAATTCTGCATTATCTTATGATTTTTCCCTGTTCAACTCTCAAAATCCTATCTCCCACACCGTCGGGCACGTCGCAGGAGGTGATTATTACCTGCTTGCCGCTGATTCTGTCGGTGATAAAATTTCTGCGGTGTTGGTCAAGTTCTGAAAGCACGTCATCAAAAAGCATCAGCGGGTATTCCCCGTGAACTTCTTCTATCATATCAGCTTCAGCTAATTTAAGGCAAAGCACAACTGACCTTTGCTGACCCTGGGAAGCGAAACGTCTTGCGCTGTTTCCGTTTATGAAAAGGTCAAAATCGTCCTTATGGGCGCCAATCTGAGCGAAACCGCTTTCAAGCTCTTCATTTTTTGCCTTGCAAATCAAGTGAAAAAGCTCGTATTCGTCAGTAGTGCCGCCGGAAACGGTGTATTCAGCTGTCAAAACTTCCTTTTCTTCTGAAATATCCGTCAAATATTTTAAAGCATTAGTTGTCAACTTTTCGCAATAGCTTTTTCGCGTTGCGCTGATTATTGAAGAAAGCTTTGCCTGGCGTGCGTTCCAAATTTCAAGTGTATCAAGGTTTGAGCCGTTGGCGTTTTTCAGAAGATGGTTTTTTTGCGCCAAAACTTTGTTATATTCTGTGAGAATATGATAATATTTCGGCTTTATCTGGCTTATGGAAACATCCAAAAATTTGCGCCTTACCTCAGGTCCGCTTTTGATTAATGAAAGCTGCTCCGGATAAAAGAGAACTGCGGGGAATTTGCCCAGCATTTCGCTTTGCTTGACCTTGATTCCGTTTATGAAAATTTGCTTGGTTTTGTTTGCATAGAAGCGAAGCTCTGCTTCGTAATCCCTGCCGTTTCGTGAAAAAACACCTTTTACGGAAGCAGAATCGCATCCTTTTTGGATAAATTCCTTTTCATTTGGTGTGCGGAAGCTTCTTCCGGAAGTGAAAAGCCACAAAGATTCAATAAGATTGGTCTTACCTTGGGCATTTTTTCCGTAAATTATATTTGAACCTTGGCAAAATTCCGCTTTTTCAGCTGTAAAATTTCTGTAATTCCTCAGTTCTGCCGATTTCAATATCATTTTTTATTTAATATCGCTGATTCTCATTGGTGAAACCAGGAAAACAAAGCTATTGCCCTTCTTGGGAAGCACGCAAAGGGAAGAAAGGGAAGAGTTAAAGTTAAGAGTAACTTCTTCGTCTTCGCAAGCGGCAATGGTTTCAATCAAAATTCTGTTATTGAAGCCGATTTCCAAGGGCATACCGTCCGTTTTGACTTTAATTTCATCAATGAAGCTCTGCCCCTGCTCGTTTTTGCAGGAAACGATGATTTTTTCGCTTTCGATAGAAAGTCTGATTGGAGTTTTCAGCTTTCCATTGTCGATTATAATAACCGATGCGCGCTCAATAAGGCGGCGGAAATCTGCAGGTTTAACGTCAACCACAGTTTTAAATTCCTTGGGCAAAAAGCCTTTGTAGTTAAGGAACTGTCCGTCAAGAAGTCGTGAAATAATCTTGCATTTTTCAGTTTCGAAAACGATGTGCTTGGAAGAAAGGCAAAGTCTTACTTCTTCGTCGCTGTCGTCAAGAATTTTAATTATTTCGTTAAGGAATTTACCGGGAACGATAAATGAGAACGGATCTCCGTTTCTTTCGTAGGGCTCGATTCTTCTTGCCATTTTCATTCTGTTGGTGCAGGTAACGGAAACTATATTATCCTCAAATTCGAAGTAAGCGCCGGTAAGAGTGCCGATGGGGTCAGCAATTGCAACTGCGTAAAGAGTCTGGCGCAGCATTTTCTTCAGCGTGGAGCATTTGAAAGTGAAGCTCTTTTCTGAAATTACAGCAGGAAGATGTGGGAAAAGGCTTGCTTCCGTGCATCTGAGGGTGAAGTTGGTGGAGCCGCCGCTGATGCTTAAATTGAGACCTGAGGTTTCAATAAAGGAAATTTCAGCCTCGTCGATGCTTCTGACTATTTCGGTAAAGGTTTTAGCATTAACCACCAAGCTGCCGGCAATTATGACGTTGCAGGGGATATTGATTTCGATTCCCGCCTCCGTATCAAAGCCGATGATGGTCAAAACACCCTCGCCGTTATTGTTTTTAGCTTCTAAAAGGAAGCCTTCAAGTGCAGGAATAGGCGTTTTTTGAGGAACGAATTTTGCCGCTGCTCCGCAAGCATCCAACAGAAGTCCTCTGTCACAGATAAAATTCATAATTAACTCCTTATTTAGTAAAGTGTTGGTTTATGGGGGAAACATTTTTTGTAAAAATTGTTTCCCCCAAACCCCCATCAAAAAAACTTTTGCGAAAAACATATTTATGTTTTTCAGGGAGAAACTAATTATTTTTTTAATTGACTTTCGCAGAAAGTCTTCCTCAATTTTTTATTCTCAACTATTCACTTACATAAGTGTATGTATAAATAAACTTAGTTGTAATAGTAGAGCCTGTTCATTCTGTGGAAATCTCAGGAAACCCTTGAAAATAAAGGGAAAATTCCAATTTTTTAAAGTTGAAAGTGAGTTTATTTTTTTTTGATAAATTTTGGAAAACTTTTTACCCTGTTTAAGCTGTGGAAAAAGTTGTTTGATACTGTGGAAAAACTACCCCTTTTTGCCTGTTTAAGCTGTGAATATTCTTTGTTGATACTGTGGATAACTTAATTTCAAAAAGACCTTTTAATGCTCTTTCACATTCTTAATAATCTGCTGAATTCTGTCTTTAAATACTGGGTTGGTGGTAAGCTTTTGCTCTATTTTTTTGATAGAGTGGTGAACAGTAGAATGGTCTTTTCCGTTGAATTCCTGACCGATTTCCGGCAATGACATATCTGTAATTTCTCGCATTATGTACATTGCTATCTGGCGTGCAAAGGCGATTGATTCAACACGCTTTGTGCCCTTTATCTCTTCCGCAGGAACGTCAAATTCGCGGCTTACTTCAAGTATAATTTTATCAACCACGACGGGTAAAGGCTCGTTTTCGTTTACAATGTCTCTGATTGCGCTCTGGGCGATTGCGATTGAGGGGGATACGTTAGATACCAACTGGAACGCCATAATCTTCGTAATAACGCCCTCAAGCTGCCTTATGTTGTTTTTAATCTTCATAGCAACGAAGTCAATAACATCGGGGGGAAGTGTAATTCCATATGATTGAGCCTTCATTTTGATAATTGCAACTTTTAACTCGTATTCAGGCATATAAATGTCGGTGATTATGCCCGATTCGAAGCGAGAACGCAAGCGTGATTCCAAAAGCTGAATATCCTTGGGAGGGCGGTCAGATGCGAGAATTATCTGCTTGTTATCCTCGTAAAGAGCGTTGAATGTGTGGAAAAATTCGTCTTGAGTAGAATCCTTACCTGCAATGAACTGAATATCGTCAACCAAAAGTACGTCAACGGTTCTGTATTTATTTTTAAATTCAGTCATATTTTTATTTTGCAAGTGGTCAATAAGGTCATTGGTAAATTCTTCGCCTTTAACGTAAAGAACGTTGTAAGAGGGAAAGTTTTTCTTTACTTCAGTGCTGATAGCCTTCAAAAGATGAGTTTTACCCAAGCCCGTATTACCGTAAATAAAAAGTGGGTTGTAAGAGCGTGCAGGATTTCTTGCTACTGAAAGGCAGGCAGCGTGAGCGTGCTTATTTGATTCACCTACGATGAAATTATCAAAGGTATATTCTGCAGGCTTCTGGTCAACCACCTCGTTCATTGAGCTTTCAACTTCAGTGTTAATGTTAACTGCTTTGGATTTTGGGATTTCTTGCTTATCTTCTGATGTAAGTACTTTTATATCAACTTCAAAACCTACGATGTCTGAAAGAGTATCTTTCAACATAGGTCTGTATTTAGACATAATGATGTCTTTCTGGAAAGGGGAGTGGACTGCAAGGACGAAACAGTTATCTTCATAGCGGATAGGAGTGATGGTTCTGATCCAAAGATTCATAGCGGTTCCGCTGATATGTTTATCAAGCTCGTCCACAGTAAGATTCCAAATAGAGTTAAGTGATTGCATATAAAAACTCCTTTCAAATGTTTATGGTAAATTTAAATGGGTTTGCAAATATATAAAAATAAGTTACCGGTGAAAAATTCATTAAAAACTTTTCACTGGGCAAATTTATGCTATTTTTCGCCTATATATAATATAAGTATATTAGTACCTATATATTATAGCACAAATCATCGAAATAATCAATACAAAATCTCTAACTTACGAGAGAATTTAAAAAAAATTCCTATTCAGGACTTGACAATTAGCCATATTTCAGATATAATAAAAAAAGAGCGCACTTATCACAGGCATAAAACGTAAGGAGGTTTATTTCGATGGTCAGAACATATCAGCCCAAAAAGAGACAGAGAAGCAAAGTTCACGGCTTCCGTAAGAGAATGAAGACAGCTAACGGAAGAAAGGTTTTGGCGAGAAGACGCGCAAGAGGCAGAAAGCAGC
>JAFSHW010000031.1 GCA_017440085.1 Clostridia bacterium | reverse complement strand
CCCCGCCCCTGCACGTATGTGCAGGGGCTGGGCGTGGGGTCAAAAAGTTATTCTCTCACTATATTTCACCCAACATTTTATTCCAAAGCTCAAGTATGCGAGCCTCAGATTCTGGATATTCTGGATTCTCCGTAATGCTGTTTTCCACAGCGGAAAGCGCAGACTTGCCCATATCGTCGTAAGCGACGGTTGTTTTTTCGATACCCTCGCAGAATTTCAATCCGCAGATGCCGTAATTTGGCTTTTCATCAAATCGTTTTGCCGTGATATACGCCCTCTCCAGTGCCTCATCAGCCTCGCTTTTACGACCGAGAATATCAAGATAAATTGCACATTGCGCCAATAAAACGGCTTTAGATTTTTCGGTATAAGAGCTTGAATCTTCATTTTTGCGCACGCTGTCAAGGAAATTTACAAGCCATTGCATTACATCAAGAGCGTTTGCCACGTCATTTCTTCTTGCGTAAACGTTAGCAAATCCAAGCATTGTTCTAAAAGAACTCATAACAACGTGACCGAAAGACTTTGCTAAATAAGGCATACCCTTTTCAGCTTCTTCTCTTTCGGGCGAGAAAGAATAAGTCATTCCGATCAAAGAATCGTAAACACCGTCAACATTGCATTTTTTCAAAAGTTCAATACCCTTTTCGTGTTGACCAGCTGTCAGATACCCTTCGGCAATACTGCTCTGCAATGTGTACTCACTAATGTCAGAGTCTGTATTTTGCGGCAAAAGGAGCAAAGCCTTTTCGTAGAGCTCGATACATCTAATGGTGGATTTTTTATCACGTTCCTCAATACCTTTCAACTCAAAAACCATTGCACTTTGGTAAACTATATCGAAATTATTGGGGTATTTTCGAAGTGCCTTTTCACATTCCGAAACCGCTTCTTCAAAATTTTTCTCACGGCGAAGTTCTACGATTCTGTTCTTTACAACCGCTACTTTACCTGAACGCATTTCGAAGCCCAAAAGGGAATCTAAAGAGACTTCGAAAAAGTCTGCAATTTCCATTATCAGCAAAATATCTGGAACGGAAAGTGCAGCTTCCCACTTGTAAACAGCGCCTGCAGTCACTCCCAAGGCTTCGGCAAGCTGTTCTTGAGTGACGCCTTTTTGTTTTCTCAAATTTTTAATGTTATCAGAAATTTTAAGTGTCATAATGAACCCCTCTTCATTTTAATTTTAAAGAGTTTCCGCGGAATTATCTTTACGGGAATATTATACCACAATCTTTAACGCTTGTAAACTTATCATTCGTATATTTGGTAGAAAATTTTTTATACCGTCAGTATTATTTTCTGCACCCAACTCGCTTTTCTTTTTCGGGGGTCAAAGGGGGAGCTTTTTCTTTTCACGTGAAAAGAAAAAGCTCCCCCTTGAATATTATCTATACTATTTTACTTAAACACAATCACGCCGTCTTCTGCGGAAGCGGTAACGGAGCTGCCGTTGGTGAGAACACCTTCGAGCATTTTTTCCGCAACCTTGTCTTCAAGCATAGACTGAATTGCGCGGCGGAGAGGTCTTGCGCCGTACACCACGTCAAAGCCCTTGTCTGAAAGAAGCTCAATAGCAGAATCGTCTACGGCAAGAGTTATTCCCATATCTGCAAGGCGTTTAATAACGGATTCCGTCATCTTTACGGCAATCTGCTTGATGTCATCCTTGTTCAACTGCTTGAACACGATAATATCGTCAATTCTGTTGAGGAATTCAGGGCGGAAATTACGCTTCAATTCAGCCATAACGTCGTTTCTGATATTATCCTGAGTCTTTTTGAAATTGTCCTCTTCGGGAGCAAAGCCGAATTTCTTCTGCTCGGTGATATTTTTCGCACCGATGTTGCTGGTCATAACGATAACGGTGTTTTTGAAGTCGATTTTTCTGCCCTTTGCATCGGTAACCATACCGTCGTCAAAAATCTGAAGCATCACGTTGAAAACATCGGGGTGAGCTTTTTCAATCTCGTCAAAAAGGATAACGGAATAAGGCTTTCTCCGGACTTTTTCAGTAAGCTGACCGCCGTCTTCAAAACCAACGTATCCCGGAGGCGAACCGATAAGTCTGGAAACCGTGTGTTTTTCCATATATTCGGACATATCAACGCGAATAATTGAGTTTTCGTCGCCGAACATAACCTCTGCAAGAGCCTTGGAAAGCTCCGTTTTACCAACGCCTGTGGGTCCAAGGAAAAGGAAAGAACCGACGGGGCGTTTGGGGTCCTTAAGCCCTACTCTACCTCTTCTGATTGCCTTTGCAACTGCGGTAACCGCTTCGTCCTGCCCCACAACACGTTTATGGAGAATTTCTTCCATATGAAGGAGTCTTTCGCTTTCACCCGAGGCAATTTTGCTAACGGGAATACCCGTCTGCTGAGCCACAATTTCTTCAATTTCGTTTTCAGTAACGGTGAGCTTTTCGGAAGATTTGCTTTCAGACCATTTTTTCTTCATATCTTCAAGCTCTGCAATTTTTTGTTTTTCCTCATCGCGGAATTTAGCGGCGTCTTCAAAATTCTGAGCCTTTACAGCATCTTCCTTTTTAGCAGAAATAACCGAAATTTCTGATTCCATAGCCTTCAAATCAGGAGGTGTGGTAAGGTTTTTAATGCGGAGCTTTGAAGCCGCCTCGTCCATAAGGTCGATTGCCTTATCGGGCAAAAATCTATCCTGAATATAGCGTTTGCTCAACTTAACAGCAGCTTCAACCGCCTCGTCAGTAATTTTAACCTTGTGGTGTGCCTCGTATTTATCACGAATGCCTTTGAGGATTTTCACGGCATCCTCTGCGGAAGGCTCGTTTACGATAATTGACTGAAAGCGTCTTTCCAAAGCCGCATCTTTTTCGATGTGCTTTTTGTATTCGTCAAGAGTGGTTGCTCCGATAACCTGGATTTCACCTCTTGCAAGGGAGGGCTTCAAAATATTCGCTGCGTCAACTGCTCCTTCTGCTGAACCTGCTCCAATGAGGATATGAAGCTCGTCAATAAAGAGAATTACGTTTCCGTTTTTAGTAACCTCGTCAATGGCGTTTTTAATTCGTTCTTCAAAATCACCTCTGTATTTTGAGCCTGCAATCATTGAAGCAATATCAAGGGTAACAACTCTTTTGCCTTTGAGAGTTTCGGGAACGATGCCCTCAACTATATGCTGTGCAAGCCCCTCTGCAATGGCGGTTTTACCTACGCCCGGCTCGCCGATAAGACAGGGATTATTTTTAGTTCTTCGGCTGAGAATTTGAATAACTCTGTCAATTTCGTCGCTTCTGCCGATAACAGGGTCAATTTTCCCCTCAGACGCCATTTCAGTAAGGTCTCTGCCAAAGGAATCAAGAGTTGGAGTTGAACCGCCTTTTTTGCCCACGTTTCCGCTTTTTTCCTTTTTATCGCCGCCCATAGGCTGAACGTCAAGAGCTTTAAGAATTTCTGAATAAATTTCCTTAGGGTCTGCAACCTCTCTGAGGATTCTCATAGCTTCGCAATCACGTTCACGTAGAAGAGCAAGAAGCAAATGCTCAGAACCTATGATTTTTCTGCCAAGCTGTGCGGCTTCAAGCGCGCTCTGCTCCACGATTCGCTTCATTCTGGGGGTAAGGTCGTTTCCGGTAACGTAGGAAGGAGTTCCGGAGCCCACTGATTCTATGATTTTTTCTACTACGTATTCAGCGGAAAGTCCGTGGGATTCAAGTACGGAGGAGGCAACGGAGCCTTCTGATTTAATCAAACCCAAGAGCAAATGCTCAGTACCCACAAAACCGTGGCCCAACTGGCGAGCCGCTTCAACGGAAAAATTCAATGCGTTTGTTGCTTTATCTGAAAAATGATTCATTTATAAAAATACCTTCTTTCAAAATAAAATCTTTCGTGCCTTAGCAAAGGCTTGTTCTGATTATCTGAGCCCTTTTAATATCCCTTTGTTTGGGATCCTCTTCGTTAAGGTTATAGGGCTGAATTTTAATTAAAAGTGAGTCAAGATTTGCCAAATCAAGGTTCAAAAGTCCTGCTTCTGCGCCGTATCTCACCTTGGAAAGGAGGGCTACCGCTTCCTTCGAGCTGATAATTCTCGCATTTAAAAGGATTCCGTAAGCGCGGAAAATTTTATCTTGAATTTCAGGAGTTGCGGAAAGCTTTTCCCTAAGATAAGTTTCATTTTCCTGGATCTTTTCCAAAACCTCTTCAAGGCGTTCCAAAATTTCATCTTCCGTAAGACCTATAGACGTCTGGTTTGAAATTTGGTAAAGGCTTCCTTCCGAGCGAGTTCCCTCACCGTATAGTCCTCTTACCGTAAAGCCGTATTGACCGATAAGTGAAATAGTTTTGTTAATAACACCACTGCCGGAAAGTGCAGGCAAATGAACCAAAACGGAAGCCCTCATACCTGTGCCCAAATTTGTGGGGCAATGGGTAAGGTAACCTAAATTTTCGTTAAATGCAAAACTCAGCTTTTCGTCAAGGGCTTCGTCAGTTTCAACTGCTCTTTTGAAGGCTTTATCAAGGGCGTATCCCTTTTCAAAAGTCTGAATTCGCAAATGGTCCTCTTCGTTCAGCATAATAGCCGTGCTTTTATCTTTGGAAAGAAGAAGCCCTGCACCTTCTCTGTTGTTAGCAAATTCGGGGCTGATGAGCCTTTCTTCCATAAGTGAACCTGCCTGAGAAGTAGTAAGCTGCATTGCGTCAATGTAATCAAGGTCTGGGAAAAGCTGTTTTGCTGTATCTTTAACTTTAAGCAAAAGCTCTTTTTTCTTTTCCGACGTAAGCTTTGCGGGGAAAGGCGTAGATTCCAAGTTGCGCGCAAATCTGATTCTGGTTGAAAGAATATTATTGCTGTTCATTACCTTTTTCCTCCTTGAGAGCTTTAATTTTATCCCTCAGCATTGCGGCTTCTTCAAAATTTTCAGCTTTGATTGCTTCTGCAAGCTGATTTCTCAAAAGTTCTTCAGTATTTTCTGCGGGAGATTCTGTTCTTGGCGCGGGTGCCACTCTGTCAAAGCGCCTTGGTTGCCTGCCGACGTGCCTTTTTCCGCCGTTTATTTTCCGCAAAATCGGAGCAATTTCGTTTTTAAAAGTTTCGTAGCAATCGGGGCAACCGACCTTCCCCGTTTTGGCAATATTATAAAAAGTAGTGCCGCAAGTGCAGGTTTTATGTGATTTTTCAGTGCCGACTCTTAATTTAGTAGGCATAAAGAAATCGAAAAGAGTTGAACTCATTCCGCCCAAATCAAGCTTTGCGGCGCACTCGGAGCAAAGGTAGACTTCTTGGATATTGCCGTTGATATTTCTTTTAAAGTAAGTAGTAGCGTTATTTTTTTTGCAGTTTTCACATAACATATAAAATCAAATCCTTTCTTTCAAGCTCTCATAAGCAACGCCTTTGCGATTTTAGCCCTCAGCTTATCCCTTTGCGGTTGAGGAATTTCGGAAAGCGTGTTATCCGAAACTGCCGCACCTACGAGGCTGTAAACTTTTTTATCAATGTATCCGTAATCCAACATATTTTTAAGGAAAACCTGTGCGTCAAAGGCTGTAAGCGACGTGCCAATACTGTTAATTATATGCATAAGCTGTGCGCTTCTATCTGAATTTATGCGGCAAATTCTGATGTATCCGCCGCCACCACGTCTGCTTTCAATATGAAACCCTTGCTCCGGAGTAAATCGGGAAGAAATAACGTAATTTATCTGGCTGGGAACCACATTGAACTGCTGCGCCAGCTCATTCCTTTGCAGCTCCACTTCCCCATTTGCTTCCTCCAACATTTCCATTATGAAAGCGCTTATAATATCACTTGCTCTCATTTCGCTAAAATTCCTTTCTGTTCGCCTTGTCGAAGATTGTCGGTTTTTGACTTTGACTTTCTTTGACCTTTATTGATTACAGTATACACCCAATTTACGGCAGAGTTGTGACAAAATTAAATTCAAATTCTATCATTTTCAAATAAAACTTCCGAAAACGATTTTTAATATCGCTGTCGGAAGTTAAATTTATAATTTTTTAACGAAAAGAACTCTGATTGCATTGAGCACGGCAATGACCATTACTCCCACGTCGGCAAAAATTGCCAACCACAAATCAGCATAACCCAAAGCTCCCAAAATCAGACAAGCTATCTTTACACCAATGGAAAAAACGATATTTTGGTATACGATACTCATACAGTTTTTTGCAATTTTTATGGCTTTTGAAACTTTCATAGGGTCGTCGTCCATAAGAACCACGTCTGCGGATTCGATTGCCGCATCTGACCCCATTGCTCCCATAGCTATGCCCACGTCAGCTCTTGAAAGCACGGGAGCATCATTGATTCCGTCACCTACAAAAACCAAAGCCCCGCTACCCTTTTCCGCTAAAAGAGTTTCAAGAATCTCCACCTTTTGGTTAGGGAGAAGCCCGCTGCAAAAAGAATCCAAGCCCAAAGATTCAGCCACCGCCTTTGCAGGAGCTGCCCTATCCCCGGTAAGCATAACCGTTTTGGAAATCCCAATATTTTTAAGGGATTTTATTGCATTTTTCGCAGTGGGCTTTTCAATATCGGAAATGGTAACGCTTCCTAAAAACTTACCGTTTTCAGCCATGTAAACGGAAGTTCCCACAGCACAATTTTCAACAAAATCAACGCCTGATGAAGACATCAACTTTCCGTTGCCCACAGCTATGGTTTTGCCGTCAATTTCAGCAATTACCCCCTTACCGTTGACCTCTTGCACCTTAGAAATTCTGCTTAAATCAAGCTCTTTTCCGTAGGCTGAAGTAAGACTTTTTGCTATTGGATGGGTGGAACGGCTTTCCGCAAGGGCGGCAATTTCAAGCAAATAATCCTCGTGGCAATTTTCCGCAAAAATTTGTGAAACTCGGAATTCACCGCAGGTCAAAGTTCCCGTTTTATCAAAAACCACAATTTTGCTTTTCGCCAAAGTTTCAAAATAATTTGAGCCTTTTACCAGGATTCCCTCTCTACTTGCGCCGCCAATTCCCGCAAAAAAGCTGAGGGGAATACTCAAAACCAAAGCGCAGGGGCAGCTGATGACCAAAAAGGTCAGGGCTCGGTAAATCCAATCGGAAAAATCAGGAGAAAGTCCCAAAAAAACCATACGAATCAACGGTGGCAAAATCGCTAAAATCAAGGCGCTCAAACATACGATTGGAGTGTAAATTTTAGCAAATTTAGTAATAAAGGCTTCAGCTTTCGCCTTTTTGGAACTTGCATTCTCCACCAAATCAAGAATTTTTGAAACGGTAGACGCTCCAAACTCCTTGGTAGTACGAATTTTCAAAAGTCCTGTCATATTTATGCAACCGCTGATAACAGAATCTCCCTCAGAAACTCCGAAAGGAACACTTTCGCCAGTCAAAGCCCTTGAATCAATGTCAGAATTCCCCTCCAGAACCACGCCGTCAATAGGAATTTTCTCACCAGGCAAAACGGAAATGACAGTTCCAACGGGAACTTCATCGGGAGAAACCTTTTCAAGCTTTCCGTTCACTTCAATATAAGCGTAATCAGGGCGAATATCCATCATTTCAGAGATATTTTTCCTGCTTTTTCCCACGGCAACGCTTTGGAAAAATTCACCGATATTATAGAAAAGCATTACGGCAACCGCTTCGTTGTAGTCCCCTGTGCGAGCAGCAGCAATGGCTAAAGCGCCCACTGTTGCAACTGCCATAAGAAAGTTTTCATCAAAAATCTGCCCGTGAATTACACCTTTAGCGGCATTAATCAGAATTTTATAGCCTAAAATCAAATACGGAGCAAGGTACAGGAAAAATTTCACCAAACCTTGAGCAGGAATCAGATTCATAACCACCAAAAGAACTGCGGAAATGAGAATCCTTGCAAGCCATTTTTTCTGCCTTCTGTTCATAAATTCACCCTAAAAGAAG
Source organism: Clostridia bacterium (assembly GCA_017440085.1). Lineage (GTDB taxonomy): Bacteria > Bacillota > Clostridia > Oscillospirales > UBA644 > HGM12619. Next base: position 866 of record JAFSHW010000031.1, on the reverse strand, counting down.
ATTTCGCAATCGGACTCAACCTTGCGGCAAACCTTCAACACTTCTTTCATTACCACCTTTTGGTCAACGCCTTCGCAGAACTCAACGTTCATTTTCAAAGCCATAAAGTTTACGGAAACATCTTTGATTCCCTGAACCTTCTTAGCGGCAGCCTCCATCTTTGCGGCACAATTTGCGCAATCCACTTCAATTTTATAAGTTTTAGTCATAATTCTATCCTCCATTAGTTAAACGATTAAATAATTGTTTAATTGTATTATAGCATAACTTGAAGAAAATGTCAATACGAGGCGAAAAAAATTGCGAATTCCGTAAAAGTTTAAAGTTCGGGGCTTTAACACGAGCGATTTTTATGCTATAATATACGTAAGAAAACAGCAAAAAATCCCTTGAAAGAAGGTGCCTTCTTGGCTCACGAAAAACTTCCCCACCACCACGGGGAAAAATCAGAAGAAGTTTTTGAAAAAATCCCACCAAACGAAGCCTTTTCTCAAATTGCAGAAGTCTTTTCTTTGCTGGGAGATAAAACCAGGGCGAAAATTTTTTGGATTCTTTCCAACTGTGAAGACTGCGTAATAAACATCTCTGCAATGACGGAAATGTCTAGCCCCGCAGTTATGCACCACTTAAAACTGCTGAAAATGGCAGGACTCATAGTCAGTCGCCGCGAGGGCAAAGAAGTTTACTACAAAGCGGCTGAAACACAAACCTCAAAAATGCTCCATAAAGCCTTGGACGATTTGATGAATTTGACGTAATTTAACCAGCTTAAATAATTATTTTTACAAAACAAAAAGGCCATCCATATGGATGGCCTTTTTGTTTTGTAAAAATAATTATTTAAGCTGGTTAAATTACGTCAAATT
>JAFSHW010000030.1 GCA_017440085.1 Clostridia bacterium | reverse complement strand
TCTTTCTCGGTCCTCTTGGTTTGGAGTCCGGACGTTTGATTATACCGTTTTTGAAGTGAGTGTCCTCAAACTTCTCGAAATAAACAAATAATCCGAACCCATCTCCCACAGGGAAGATCTGGTTCGGATTATATTGCTTTGGTGCAGGTAACAGGGGTCGAACCTGCACAACATTGCTATTACTAGAACCTGAATCTAGCGCGTCTGCCAATTCCGCCATACCTGCATATTCAAATTATTTGAGATTTTTTAAACTGCTATCTCCTGCAGCCGCGCCGCGTGACGCTCGCTTGAGTGAAACTTCATCGCCTGTCGGCTTGAACTTTCAATCATCGCTTCGCATTTTTTCGGTTGCTGAATCTTCCCCCGGAAGCGCAACCTCAAAAAACTGCCAATTCAACGAATCCGTGCTATGCACGGCTTTGTGCATACCTGCATATTCAAATTATTTGAGATTTTTCAAACTGCTATCTTCTGCAGCCGCGCCGCGTGACGCTCGCTCTTCTGAAATCGAATGTAGAAGTTTTTTGCCTCAAAATTTTACACGGCTAGGCTTCCGAGGCGTAGCATTTTCGCTGGTTACGTAATGAGTATTATAGCATTTAATAGTCGATTTGTCAATAGGTACGGTGGATATTTTAATAAAAATTCAATTTAACCGAAAGTTGTCGTGTCAAAGTTTGTAACACCGTGGGGAAGTCCGTCATAATATGTTAATGTACGGAGGCAAAACCTCCGAAAAGCTAAGAAAGTAAAAACTTGACATAAATCACAGGAGGTAACTAACTATGTGCGGAAACAATTACATTTTCTGGACTCTTCTTATCGCGCTCGTTATCGTGTTCAGCATCACTGAACTTAATGGTAACAACTCCCGTTGCGGCTGCGGTTGCGACAACAACGACTGCGGTTGCTGCTAATGAGACAGTTTAACCTTTTGGGGGACGCTTTAGCGTTCCCCTTTTTTAGATTTTGCCATTGACAACTGCCAAAATCTGTGGTAGAATATATTCAGCAATTTAAAGAAAGGGCGCAATAAAATGTGGAACGAGTGTTTTAATGAAGAATATTTGCTGAAGCTTTTGGGCAGAGAAACCGTTTCAGTTCCTGAAACGGGCGCAGAGGCACTTATTTGCGGCAAAACAGTTCTCGTCACAGGTGGCAGCGGATTTATCGGCTCGGAAATTTGCAGAAAAGTTGCGGCGTACGGTCCCAAAAAACTTGTAATCGTGGATATTTACGAAAACAACGCCTATATGCTTCAGCAGGAGCTTTTGCTTGAATACGGTGCTGATTTCCCCATTGAGGTGTATATAACTTCCGTTTGCGATAGAGTTCTTTTGGGCAAAATTTTTTCTGAAGAGAATCCTGACACCGTTATCCATTCAGCCGCCCACAAGCACGTTCCACTGATGGAAAAAGTTCCACAAGAGGCTGTTAAAAATAACGTTTTCGGAACCTTGAATACTATTAAGCTTTCTGTAAAACACGGGGTTGAAACCTTCGTGCTGGTTTCCACGGACAAGGCGGTGAATCCCACCAGCGTAATGGGTGCCACCAAGCGGATTTGCGAGATGATTACGCAAAAATATGCTGAAAATTCAGCAAAAACCCGTTTTTCCGCGGTCAGATTCGGCAACGTGATAGGCTCAAGCGGCTCAGTAGTTCCCCTTTTCCGACAGCAGATTAAAAGGGGAGTGGTGACCGTTTCTCACCCCGAAATTTACCGCTATTTTATGACGGTTTCCGAGGCTGCGCAGTTGGTTCTTTCTGCCGCGACTCTTGCCAATGGGGGTGAGATTTTCGTCCTTGATATGGGTGAGCCCGTAAATATTGCCAACCTTGCGCGGAAAATGATAGAGCTTGAGGGCTTGGAAGAGGGCAAGAATGTGGAGCTTCAATACACGGACCTGCGCCCCGGCGAAAAGCTTTACGAGGAACTGCTTCTTTCCCAAGAGGGGCTGAAACGAACCTCAAATCGGAAGATTTTCGTGGGTGAACCAGTGCCTCTTGACGGAGCAGCCTTTGAAAAGCATTTGGAAAATTTGAGGATTGCAGTTAAAACTAACGCCACCGACTCCGAGATTTTAGCCCTTTTGAAGGAAATCGTGCCGGAATATAGGAGGCTTTGACTATGGAAAACATTATTTGTGCTGTTGTCCTTTTTGTAATTTCAATAATTCCTTTCGTTATATCCTTTCGTTCTTTTAAGGAAAGGGGCTTCCTTTTCAACAATGCGTACATCTACGCTTCAAAAGAAGATAGGGAACGAATGAACAAAAAACCTTATTATCGCCAAACCGCAATAGTTTTCCTCATTATCGGAATTTTCTTTGCCCTTTGTGGCGTAGCTCTTATCCTTGACTTTGTTTTTTTAACGTAAGATGACCCAACCGAATTTTGGTTGGGTCTTTTTTCATATATCAATATCAAGTGGTTTATCCAATTCGTCAGAGACGTATTTGCCGTTTTTCTTGCGCTGGCGGACGCATTCCGAGAGCAGATATTCAATCTGGCCGTTTACGGAACGAAAATCGTCCTCTGCCCATGCGGCGATTGCTTCGTAAAGTTTTGGGGAAAGCCTCAGGGGAACTTGTTTTTTCTGATTTTCGTTCATTTCTTCACTCCTTTTACGCCTTTCTACTTACTGAGCCTTTTAATAAAGACTTCCGGAATTGACCACGGGTTGAGCGTCCTTGTTACCGCAGAGAACTACCAAAAGGTTGGAAACCATTGCGGCTTTGCGCTCTTCGTCAAGCTGAACCATACCCTTTTCGTTAAGGCGTTCAAGGGCCATTTCAACCATACCCACTGCGCCGTCAACTATCATTCTTCTTGCGTCGATGATAGCGGATGCCTGCTGGCGCTGAAGCATAACTGCGGCGATTTCGGGAGCATATGCAAGATAGGTGATTCTTGCTTCGATTATTTCAATGCCTGCTTCGTGAACTCTTTCCTGAATTTCTTTGCGGATTCTTTCTGCAACGATTTCGCTGGAGCCGCGGAGACTTCCTTCGTCTGCTTGGCCGTCACCTGTAGTGTCAACGTTGGGTGCTACGTCGTAGGGGTAAATTCTGACCACGTTTCTCAAAGCACTGTCGCATTGGAGTGAAAGGAATTCTTTGTAGTTATCCACGTTAAAAACTGCCTTTGCGGTATCAACAATTTTCCAAGTTACTGCAATTCCGATTTCAACGGGGTTGCCCAAGCAGTCGTTGATTTTCTGACGTGCGTTGTTAAGAGTCATTATTTTAAGTGAAAGCTTTTTATCAACCATTTCAACGGAAGAGTTTGCTCCATTTAGGTTAAGAAGGTTTACCTGCTGAACGTCGCTGGACTGATTAAGCTTCGTTTTTGCCGCAGGATTTACCGCTGTGCAGAAGGGGTTGACAAAATAGAAGCCAGCGTCCTTTATCGTTCCAATGTATTTACCGAAAAGGGTAAGAACGAGAGCTTCCTGGGGTTTGAGAACTTTCAAGCCGGGAATTGGAATCCAGAAAAGGCAAAGAACTATAAGGCTGATGATAAACAGCGCAGGGTTGCCGCCGCCATCAAGCATTATTCCGCCGAAGATAACTCCCAATGTGGATAAGATTCCCACCAAGATTATCAGCAGAAGAACTGCCATACCGTGTTTTTTATTGTGTAATACTTTTTCTTTCATTGTAATTTCTCCTTTTCATAATTTTTGAATGTTATTATGATATCATTATAATATCATAAAGATTACTGTTTGTCAATAGTTTTTTTGTAAAATTTCCGTGAAATGGAAAAAAGAGACAATATTTCCCTTACTTTTCAAAATATTAACATATTTTTTCACCTAAAGGACTTGATTTTTTCTTCACTATTTGATACAATATTATGGTAAAATAAAAATGACAGGAGACATCTTACTATGGCACTTGTAAACACAAAAGAAATGTTCAAGAAAGCTTATGAAGGCGGCTACGCTATCGGTGCTTTCAACATCAATAACATGGAAATCATTCAGGCTATCGCAGACGCAGCAGGCGAAGCTAAATCCCCCGTTATTCTTCAGGTTTCCGCAGGCGCAAGAAAATACGCTAAACAGGAATACCTTCTCGGTCTTGCTAAAGCAGCTATCGCTGACTCCGGTATTGACCTTGCTCTTCACCTGGACCACGGTGCAGACTTTGAAATCTGCAAAGCTTGTATTGACGGCGGCTTCACCTCCGTTATGATTGACGGTTCTCACCACTCTTTCGAAGAT
>JAFSHW010000029.1 GCA_017440085.1 Clostridia bacterium | reverse complement strand
AGGGTCTGCTTCATAATTTTCTGGTATTCGCGTCTGTCCGCCTGGATTCTGAGCGAATGAACCGCAGGACCTTTGCCTCTGTTGAGCATTCTGTTCTGCAGAAAAATTTTATCAGCCGCTTTACCCATTTCACCGCCGAGTGCGTCGATTTCACGTACCAAATGCCCCTTCGCCGTACCACCGATTGAAGGGTTGCAGGGCATATTGCCCACAGCATCCATATTTATTGTAAAAAGTATTACTTTAAGTCCAAGTCGTGCCGCAGAAAGTGCTGCTTCTATTCCTGCATGACCTGCGCCGATTACGGCAATATCAAATGTGTTCAAAGTTTTCGATCCTCAGTCATTTATTTCGTTGATAAGACAGACAGCTTCAGCTTTCATACCTTCGCCGTTGCCTGTAAATCCTAATTTTTCTTCTGTTTTGCCCTTAATGTTTATTTGATCTTCTCTGATTCCAAGGGCTTCTGATATGTTTTTTATCATTTGCGGAATATAGGGTGCGAGTTTAGGTTGCTGGGCAATAATCGTTGAATCTATGTTTGAGATTTCAAAACCCGCATTTTTCAGTAATTTAGCGGTCTCTTTCATTAAAAAAATGCTTGAGACTCCACGGTATTTTTCATCGCTGTCGGGAAAATGATATCCGATATCCCGTAAGGCTGCCGCACCCAAGAGGGAATCTATTACAGCGTGAATAAGCACGTCAGCGTCTGAGTGCCCTAAAAGTCCCTTTTCGTAAGGAATATCAACTCCGCCCAAAATAAGTTTTCTGTTTTCCACAAGCTTGTGGACATCATATCCGTAACCGATTCTCATTGTAAATCTCCGTATTAAGAATAAAAGAAAATAATCGTATTGATCGCTTTGGGGAATTTCCAATTTAAATAAAAGCAAAAAACGGCAAAGCCGCAAAGGCTCCGCCGTTAAATACATTAGTCGTTTGTGTAAGGAAGAAGAGCAATTTCTCTTGCTTTCTTAATTGCAGCAGTAACTTCTCTCTGGTGCATAGCACAAGTGCTTGTTACACGGCGGGGGAGGATCTTACCTCTTTCGCTGAGGAACTTACGAAGTTTACCTGCATCTTTGTAGTCGATAACTGCATTTTTGTCAGCGCAGAACTGGCAAACTCTTTTCTTGGGTCTTCTTTTGCCGTTGAAGCTGTTATCTCTTACAAATTCCTTGTTTTCTTTGGGCTGCTGTACTTCTTTATTTTCCATGATAGTTTCTCCTTTCGTAATTTAGGTTTTAGAAAGGCAACTCACCTTCAATGTCTTTGATGTCAGCGAAGAACTCGTTGTCAAGGGCATTGCTGTAAGCATCGCTTTCTTTTTTCGGCTCCTCTGCACGGTCGAAGCTTCTTGAAGCTCCGGAACTGTTGCTCTTGGATTCACCGAACTGTACTTCATCAACCATAATGTTGGGGGTTCTGTGTTCAACGCCGTTTCTGTCTGTCCATGTATCAATCTGAACACTACCGAACACGATGATCAGAGAACCTTTTTTGAAGTACTTGGAAACGAATTCTGCCTGACTTCTGAAAGCCACACAGTTGAAGAAGTCTGCTTGGGGATTCTCGCCCTGTCTTGTGAAACGACGATTTACCGCAATAGTGAATCTGATATTGGGTACATTGGACTGAGACATTCTTAATTCGGGATCTGCCGTAAGTCTACCCATAAGGATGATTTTGTTAATGTTCATAATTCGTTTCCTCCATTCTTTTAATTTTTTGCGTTTAATTATTTCTTAACAACGATAGAACGCAAAACGCCTTCAGTGATATGATAGTTACGGTTGAGTTCTT
>JAFSHW010000028.1 GCA_017440085.1 Clostridia bacterium | reverse complement strand
GATTGGATAACCGGGATTCAGAATACGATAAATTCTTTGTAAAGTCCCAATGCCATATGACATTGGGACTGATTTTATTTAATTTCAAAATGCTTAGGCACACCGTGAATCTTTGGAATTTCGACTTCGCCTTCAATAAGGGGAGCAAGAAATCTCAAAAAATCATCTGTAACGTTATTCCCGCGCTCGTTTATGTATTTACAATCAACGTTACGAATTTTATTTGCAACGGCTTCAATGGGGACGGGAACTATTCTGATTTTATATTCGTTGCAATCTTCCCGTTTAAATACAGGAATTATTCCTCTTTCGCCTTTGGCAGCCAACGTTACAGCTTCCTTACCCACGAGAATCGACTCTTCAATATCGCATTTTGAAAGCAGATGACCTGAACATCTCTGCGGCAAGCTGAGTTCTATGGAGCGAACCTTGCAACCAATGCGGCGGCGGACGTAATTTTCCAAAATTTTGCCTGCGCCTGCAAGATATTTATGTCCAAAATTATCGACCATACCGCTTTGCGTACCGTCACCCACGTATCTGCCGTGAGAATCTTTTATGCCCTCGGAAACGGCAACGACTACGTTGGGCTTCGTCTTTTGAATCTCCACGATGTCGTCGATGAAGCAGTCGTAATCAAAAGGTTCTTCGGGAAGATAAACTAAATCAGCAGCCATTTGACCGTAGAGGCGAGGAATTGCCGCTGATGCCGCAAGCCAACCTGCATCTCTTCCCATAATTTCAACAATGGTAACGGCAGGAATCACGTAAACAGAACAGTCGCGAGCGATTTCCGAAACGGTGGTTGCGACGTATTTTGCCGCAGAACCAAAACCAGGAGTATGGTCAGTCTCTTTAAGGTCGTTGTCAATCGTCTTTGGGACTCCCACTATCCGAATTTCGTAATCTGTAGTCTCTGCGTAAGCGGAAAGTTTTGCAACGGTATCCATAGAATCATTGCCTCCAATGAGAAAAACGAAGCGAATATCATATTTTTTAAACACGGAAAATATTTTTTCATAGATTTCCGATTCTGCTATTGGAGGAAGTCTGTACCTACAGGAACCAAGCGCTGCAGCAGGGGTGCATTCAAGATTAAAAAAACACTCCTCCGTGGTCAGAATTTCGCGTAAATTAACAAAATCCTCATTCATTATGCCTACGATGCCGTGTTTTGCCCCGTATATTTCTTTAATTTCACAGTGAGCCATTGCAGCCTTAACAACGCCTGAAAGAGTTGCATTTATGGCGGCAGACGGACCTCCGGACTGACCGATAACGGCATTTCCCGTAAGTATCATTTTTTCATATCCTTTTATTTGTTTTTTTATTTTTCACCTTGCACACTACGTAAAATGAAATAATAACAGTAGCAATAATTGCAAGCAATATCCATCCAACGGTGCCTATTTCGCCCATAAGCCTATCTATGAGAGGGAGATTATCGCCAAGCAAGAAGCCAATGAGGGAATATACGAAGCTGCCCAAAAGCCCTACTGCAATCAGAATCGTGTAGACTCTTTTTCTGCGGACCTTGGAAATTCCGAAGGCAACTATAGTTATAACCTGCATTGTGGGCACGAAGCGGAGAATAAAAAATGAGATTCCGCCGTATTTTGCCAGCTTTTCCTGGGCTGTATCAAGATTTTTGCCCTCAATCATACTTTGAACAAACTTCAGCTTTTTCGCCTTTTCGCCCAAAAAGAGGCAAAGCTCGTAAAGAGCGCAGGAACCAACCATTGCACCCAGGGCGTATGCAGTGAACATTTGCAAGCCAAGAAAAATATCGGAGCTGGCAATTATGCCGATTGCCACCAGAAGCGTGTCAGAAGGCACGGGTGGGAAAAAGTACTGCAAAACCGCCATAAAAAACATAACGGCGCAGACGATTATTGGGTGAATGGTATCGATAAGTTCGGTTATTTTCGTTAATGTTTCTTCCATTTATTGCACTTCTCCAGTCTTTCTTCGGCAGTGCAGAGTTCCAAGATGTGCTCAATATTCATAAAAGTGTCGCAGGGGAAGCTTTCGCAGTTTCCGCAGTGAGCAATGCCTTGTTTTTTAATGCATTTTTTGATTTCACAAGCGCCAAGGGGCAGAGGATTTTCTCCGGGGAGTCCGTTGCAACCGTTGCAGGTCTTGCCGAATTTTTCGCAACCGCTTGCAGAACAAACAATACCACAGGAAGATTCGATTGGCTCGAAAATTCGGCCTTCACGGGGCTTGAAATTCTTATCGGGACGAGCCTTAACGTGATAAATGGGCTGACCAAGCTCCGTGAATCGGATTTCGTATTCCGTCATTGAGGAATTGAATATTCCACTGTTGTGCAAATCTTCCGTGTAATCGAAAATTTCATAGCCATTGGTCTGAAGCTCTTCAACGGTGAAATCAAAAAGAAGTTTATTATCGGTTTTAACTGCAAGAATTCCGTCGGGCTTGAGGATTCTTCTGTATTTTTCCAAAAATCCGCGGCTTGTGAGGCGGCGCTTAGCGTCCCTTCTCTTTGGCCAGGGGTCGGAGAAATTGAGGAAAAGCCTGTCAACGCAATCGGAAGGACAAATCTTGTCCAAAGTTTCCGCATCACCAAGAATAAATTTAAGGTTGTCCGCGCCTGCTTCAGCAGCCTTTTCAGCGGCAATTACCATAACATCGGGAACTTTTTCAAGTGCGAAGTAGTCGCAATCAGCTTGAGCCGCAGTTTCAACGGCAAATTTTCCTTTGCCGCAGCCGATTTCAAGCCACAGAGGACGGTCACTTACAACGATTTCTTCAGTTATGTATTCCGCACACTTTTCAAGGCGTGGGGTGGTGTTCTTCTTTTTTCTTGCTCTCATAGTGGTAGTTCCTTTTATGTGAATTAGATTTTATTTAAAAATTGTCTATTGACAAATCAGAGAAAATGTGATATAATGTAACTGTAAAGAGGAGCTACCGTGACGGTTGCTTCCAAGATATGATTAAAGATTAACCGCGGACTTGGAAGGTGCAGCGGTTATCTTTTTTTATTGATATTCTGTATGTAAGTCGCAAAAGCGATAAGAAATGTACAAAACAAGAGAAGTTGTTCAAATGTAACGTACCCCACAGAAATCACCTCCCTCAATTCAGAGGAAGGAAAAGATTTTTACTTCCTCGTTGCAGGGGAAGCAACCGCCACCGTATGGTAGCTCCTCATTTATTATAGCATAAAAAATGCAGAAAGTCAATAATAAATTTTAAATGCAGAATGCAGAATTGAGGTTGATTTCCTGCGGAAATCTTTCATTTAAAATAGTGAAAATTTTAACCAAAAGTCGGTTTTTTTTTGGAAGGTGCGGAAACCTTTCTTTTTTCGCGAAAAGAAAGGTTTCCGCTAAAAAGTCTTAAATATATTTAAAATAAACCAAAAGCACGGCAACGTCGGCGGGGCTGACGCCTGAAATTCTGCCTGCCTGACCGATATTTTCCGGTTTCTGCTTGTTCAGCTTCTGGATTGCTTCAAGGCGCAAACCTTTGATTTCATTGTAGTCGAAATCCACAGGCAAACGCTTAACTTCAAGCTTTTTAAACTGCTCAACCTGCTGAAGCTGCTTCTGAATGTAGCCTTCGTATTTAACGAGGATTTCCGCCTCTTCCGTTACGCTGTCAGGAAGCTGTGGGCGATTCTTGTCCACGGGCGCAAGGTCAGAATAAGTGATTTCAGGGCGGCGGAGAAGTGCCGCAAGGGCTGCACCTTCTTTAGGTGAAGTTGTGCCGCATTTTGCCATAATCTGATTCAATTCTTCACTTGCGGGGACGTGAGTTGAGTTTAGGCGCTTGACCTCTTTCTTTATTTTATCCTGTTTTTCAAGGAATTTTGCATATCTTCCTTCGGAAATAAGGCCCAATTCGTAGCCAATGGGAGTAAGGCGTGCGTCGGCGTTATCCTGGCGTAGCAAAAGCCTGTATTCGGAACGGGAAGTCATCATTCGATATGGCTCGGGCGTGCCCTTGATAACCAAATCGTCTATGAGCGTGCCAATGTAAGAGGTGCTTCTGTCCAATTCAAGGGGCTCTTTGCCGAGAATCTTCTGCGCCGCGTTGATACCGGCAATAAGACCTTGCGCAGCCGCTTCCTCGTAACCGGAGGTGCCGTTGAACTGCCCTGCGCCGTAAAGCCCCGGGATTTCTTTAAATTCAAGTGTGTGGCGGAGCTGCGTGGGGTCAATGCAGTCGTATTCGATTGCGTAGCCGATTCGCATAATTTCCGCATTTTCGAAGCCTTTCAGGGAGTGAATCATCTCAATCTGAACGTCTTCGGGGAGGGATGAGGACATACCCAGAAGGTACATCTCCTCAGTATCCTTACCCATAGGCTCAAGGAAAAGCTGATGGCGCTCCTTATCCGCAAAGCGGACGATTTTATCCTCAATGCTGGGGCAATATCTGGGGCCAACGCCGTGAATATCCCCTGAATAAAGGGGTGAACGGTGAAGGTTCTCCTTGATTATCTGATGAGTTTTGGCGTTAGTGTAAACAAGCCAGCAGGGCTCGGTGTTTTCACCGATGTATTTATCCTCGTTTTCGAAGGAGCAGGGAGTGATTTTTTCGTCACCGTACTGCGGTTCAAGCTGAGAAAGGTCAACGGAACGGCGATTGATTCGAGAGGGAGTGCCCGTTTTGAATCGGAGAATGCTGATGCCCATATTTTCAAGGCATTTTGTCAAAGACATTGCGGCAAACATACCGTCAGGACCGCCTGAATATGACACGGGACCAACGATAATTCGACCTTGCAAGTAGGTTCCGCTGCAAATTATAGCGGCTTTTACGTTGTATTCTGCGCCTAAATGTGTAATAACTGAGGAGACCCTACCGTCTGTAAGCTTAATTTCCGTGATTTCAGCCTGCTTGAGGGTAAGATTTTCTTGTTTTTCAAGGGTCTGCTTCATAATTTTCTGGTATTCGCGCCTATCCGCTTGAATTCTAAGAGAATGAACCGCAGGACCTTTGCCCCTGTTGAGCATTCTGTTCTGCAGGAAAATTCTGTCGGCAGCCTTACCCATTTCGCCGCCGAGAGCGTCAATTTCACGCACCAAATGCCCCTTCGCCGTACCGCCGATGGAGGGGTTGCAGGGCATATTGCCCACCGCGTCCATATTTATTGTGAAAAGAATGACTTTAAGTCCAAGTCGTGCCGCAGAAAGTGCCGCTTCGATTCCTGCGTGACCTGCGCCGATTACGGCAATATCAAATGTGTTCAAAATTTTCGACCCTCAGCTTTTAATTTCATTTATAAGGCAAACCGCGTAGGACTTCACGCCCTCGCCGCTGCCGGTAAATCCTAAATTTTCTTCAGTTTTGCCCTTTACGTTGATTCTGTTTTCGTCTATTCCAAGGGCTTCTGCCATATTTTTAATCATTTGGGGAATGTGTGGCGCAAGCTTAGGCTGTTGGGCGACAATAGTGGAATCAATATTTTCGATTTCGTAGCCTGCGTCCTTCAAAATTTTTGCCGATTCTTTCAGCAAAACAAGGCTTGAAACGCCTTTGTACTTTTCGTCACTGTCGGGGAAATGGTTGCCGATATCACGGAGCGCCGCCGCACCGAAAATGGAGTCGATTACAGCGTGAATCAGCACGTCAGCATCGGAGTGCCCCAAAAGCCCCTTTTCGTAGGGAATTTCCACTCCGCCTAAAATAAGTTTTCTGTTTTCCACAAGTTTGTGGACGTCGTATCCAAAACCGATTCGCATAAAAAACTCCGTTTTTTAAAATTCATAATGCAGAATGCACAATGCAAAATTGATAGTTTAAATTCTGCATTTTGCATTTTTTTGTAACGCAAAAAACGGCAACGCAATATAGCGTCGCCGTTATATACATTAGTCGTTTGTGTAAGGAAGAAGAGCGATTTCTCTTGCTTTCTTAATTGCAGCAGTAACTTCTCTCTGGTGCATAGCACAAGTGCTTGTTACACGGCGGGGGAGGATCTTGCCTCTTTCGCTGAGGAACTTGCGAAG
>JAFSHW010000027.1 GCA_017440085.1 Clostridia bacterium | reverse complement strand
GGGAACATCACGACCGTCGAGAAGAATGTGAACTCTGCATTTCTTTACGCCGTCTTTCTTAGCTCTTTCAAGCATGGAGAAGAGGTGTGCAATGTTAGAGTGAACATTACCGTCGGAAAGAAGACCGATGAAGTGCATTGTGTCCAACCTCGCTGTTACCCATATCGTCGTCAGAAGGAAGACCTACGGCGGTACCGTGAGCCTTGATGTAAGTGTAAGGACAAGTTTCCATAAGCTTGTCAAGTACGGGAGTGTAAGCGTTTGCAACGGCGTTACCGTATGCTTTTTCGTTATAGCCGATACCGTCCATAACTACGAGAATAAGAGGTCTGTTCATTTTTATCCTTTCGCGCCGCAAAAGCGGCTGTAAATTAAATATATGATTTACAATTTAAATTTATGCAAGAAGTGCGTCAAGTCTTTCTTTGATGCAGAGAAGAAGCTCTTTACCGTCTACTATTCGCTTATTTTCAATGGAAGAGAGGATTGAGAGGCTTCTTGTCATAACACCTGATTCTATAGTTTCGATACAAGCCTGCTCAAGCTTATTTGCAAAATTGCAAAGCTCGGGAATTTCATCAAGCTCGCCTCTCTTACGAAGAGCTCCCGTCCAAGCAAAAATAGTTGCTACGGAGTTTGTGGAAGGCATTTCACCTTTGAGGTATTTGTAGTAGTGAGCCGTTACAGTTCCGTGAGCTGCTTCGTATTCGTAGTTGCCATCGGGGGAAACGAGAACCGAAGTCATCATTGCAAGGTCACCGAATGCAGTAGCAAGCATATCGGACATAACGTCACCGTCATAGTTTTTGCAAGCCCAGATAAATCCGCCTTCGGAACGGATAACTCTTGCTACCGCGTCGTCAATAAGTGTGTAGAAGTAATCTTCCATACCTGCAGCCTTGAATTTATCAGCATATTCAGCATCGTAGATTTCTCTGAAAATATCCTTGAATCTATGGTCGTATTTTTTTGAAATGGTATCTTTTGCAGCGAACCAAATGGGCTGTTTTGTATCAAGCGCATAATTGAAGCAGCAACGTGCAAAGCTGGAAATACTTGCGTCCGTGTTGTGCATACCCATTACGATACCGTCACCGTCAAAATCTTTAATTGTAAGACGAGTTTCCTTACCATCTTTTTCTGTAATAACAACTTCAGCCTTGCTTTCAGCAGGGCATCTTGATTCAACCGCACTATAAATATCACCGTAAGCGTGACGGGCAATAGTTATGGGCTTTTTCCAAGTTTTTACGTAGGGTTCAATACCTTTTACAGTAATAGGAGCACGGAAAACAGTACCGTCGAGGATTGCTCTGATTGTACCGTTGGGGCTTTTCCACATCTGTTTGAGGTTATATTCTTCAACTCTTTGAGCATTAGGTGTAATGGTCGCACACTTTACAGCAACTCCATATTTTTTCGTTGCATAAGCGGAATCTTTTGTAACCTGGTCGTTGGTTTCGTCTCTGTGCTTGAGTCCGAGGTCATAGTATTCCGTTTTAAGATCGATGTAAGGGAGAAGAAGTTCTTCTTTGATCCACTGCCATACGATTCTTGTCATTTCGTCCCCGTCCATTTCGACGAGGGGTGTTTTCATCTGAATTTTAGCCATTTATGTTTATTCTCCTTAGTTTCTCTTAGCGAGAACGTCTTTTTCATATGTTTTAACTTCTGCAAGCCAATCGCTTTCGGGAACGTTGTTTCTTCTGCAATATTCGTTCCAAACTTCACCGAAGGGGAAGGATTTGAGTTCTTCAGTAAGAACAAGTCTTGTTGTGAGGTCTCCTTCAAGTTCTGCTTTCTTGAGATATGCAACGGGTTCGAGAAGTGCTTTGAGGAGAGCTTTTCTTGTGTTTCTTACACCGAGAACCCAAGCAGCAATTCTGTTGATGCTTGCATCGAAATAGTCAAGAGCAATATTTACTTTGCCGAGAAGGTCGTTGGAAACAAGTTCGTGAGCAATAAGCTGGAGTTCGTCGTCAAAGGTTACAACGTGGTCACTATCCCAACGAACGGGACGGCTTACGTGGAAGAGAAGCTCGTCTGCGAAAAGAAGTGTGGCGGAAATTTTATTGGAAACCATTTCCGTGGGGTGGAAGTGTCCTGTATCATAGGTTACCATTACGTCAGGATTCTTCATTGTGTAACCAAGGTAGAATTCGTGGGAACCAACAACGTAGCTTTCGCTTCCAATACCGAAAACTTTACTCTCGACTGCATCTCTGTTGTATTTTTTGTCAATAGGTCTTGCGAACATTTCATCAAGAGATTCCATAAGTCTCTGACGGGGAGCCATTCTATCAACAGGAGTATCCTTATATCCGTCAGGAGCCCAGAAGTTAGTTACGCAACGCTGACCGAGCTCTTTACCGAAATATTCAGCGATATTGCGGCATCTTTTACCGTGTTCCACCCAGAAATCGCGAATACCTTTATCAGCAGAAGAAATCGTGAAACCGTCTTCTGCATATTTGTGGCTGAAAAAGGTGGGGTTAAAATCAAGACCGATATTATTTTTCTTTGCAAAATCAACCCAACAAGCAAAATGTTTGGGTTCGATAGCGTCTCTATCTACAAAAATGCCGCCGTTATCAAGATAGCTTGCGTGAAGATTTACTTTATGTTTGCCGGGAAGAAGAGAGAGTGCTTTTTCCAAATCGCTCATAAGTTCAGAAATGGTTCTTGCCTTGCCCGGATAATTACCTGTGGTTTGAATTCCGCCACCGTTAAGGGTACTGCCTACGGTTTCGAAACCGCAAACGTCATCGCCCTGCCAGCAATGAAGAGAAATAGTAATTTCAGAAAGTTTTTGGAGAGCTTTTTCGGTATCCACGCCAATGGATGCGTAAAGTTCTTTAGCATTGTTATAGCTCATAGTTTTCCTCCGTTTTTTATGAAATATGTGAATTATTTATAATAGTTTGCAAATACTGAAATCAGGTCCCGTAACAAAAAATCAGCGGGCTGAAAGGAAAAATATCATAATGTTTTTTAAGAAAAAGAAACCTTGCCACATAGTTTGGGGAATTTTAATAGGAACCGCATTGGGATTCGCAGGAGCTTCAGCTTTAGCCCTCAGCAACAGAGAAGTAAGAAAAACAATGGGCAAAGAATGGAAAAAATGCTGCAATAAAGGGTCTGCAATGATGAACGAGCATATGTTCTCTTTAAAATAAGAATTTACGCAATTCTCATTATTATATTTCCCTTACCATAATATAATAGCAAAAATTTTTTCGTCTGTCAAGGAAATAATTGTATTATATCCTTGACATTCCATTTTTATTGTGGTATAATATATTCACAGATATTTCAAGGAGGGATACTATTGGCAACAAAAGAGAATAAATCTTTATCTTACAAGGGTAGACCAATCGTACGTATGGGAGGAATTATATACTACGGTGACCCGACGGAAAAGTACGTTATAATGATGCAAATTCTCACAACGGAAGACTTTAAGGGTATGAAACTTTCAAGAAAGGTTTCCGTTCAGCTTCACCTGACAGATCCCGCAGTCAGTGCAGTGGACAGAATCGTTAAACGCACTGAAAAAGTAGGTATGTACGAAGCTTTTGATATAGCAGATATTTGGCTTGAAAGAGCTTTGTCAGAAAACTAAAACAAAAAAATCTAACGCGTAAAAAACATCTCAATTTTTGGTGAAAACTTTGTCTATTTTGACCAACAGATTTTGCTTGACAAATTTTAGTCTTTATAGTAGAATATATATGGTAAGATACGGCAGAACTACTCGAAACAGAGATGTCAGCGTGTCAAACTATTAGAAAGGATTGAAAAATATGAAAAAAACAATTTCAATGGTGTTGGCAGTCTTGATGCTTACAGCTCTTCTTTGCAGCTGCGGCAATTCAGGCTACAACAAAAACCTCGCAGTAGACGATTTTGCAGACAGTTCTGCAGAACAGCAGGGATGGCTCAGGCTTCCTGACAGTTCTTTGGTTATTAACCCCGACGAATATCAGGGTAACACCTCAAACAACAAAGACAGACTCGGTCTTAACCTCGGTATCCTTGATGAAAATGGCAACGTTACAAAATCCTTGAACGACCTCGTTTTCATCGTTGAAAACAAATCTGCTAACGGCGTAGGCGGCGAAACAATTTGGTCCACAGCTGACGCTGATGACATCGGTTCTATCCTTAGATGGGGTTTGAAAGCAACCGTTCAGGGTGATGCTGGCACATTTACAGCTACAACTTCCGGCACACCTTCTTCAGCAATCAACTTTATGAAAAGACTCAGTGGCGTTGATTTAAGCAAAGAACTCGTTGCAGTTCTTGATGTTTCCAAGTACAATAAAGGTGAAGTTTTCGTTAAAGATGATGAAGAAACAGAACCCGGTTGGGGATTCTCCGCTTCAGTAGCGATTACTCACCCCGACGGCAAAGAAAATGTTTCTATAAACGCTCAGGCAAGTACTGAAGACGAGGGTAAATTCGTTTACTACTTCTCAGACACACTCAGAAATAATGCTACATATGAACTCAGCGAATCCACAGGTCAGCTCAACTGTACATTTGGTCTTTATGGTGAAGGAACATCCGTTGTTGTAAGCGAATACAAAATCGTTCAATTTGACAAAGGATTCCAGTATGCAACTGAAGCAGCTAAAACAACTTGGTATCCCTACGCAATCGTTTCTGACATTGCATACCCCAACGGTACAAAAGTTCAGACAACAGACTACTTTGCAAACTACTCCACAGTTGCAAGAAAGATCACTCTTAAAGATACAGGTCTTATGACTCTTGCAGGTAAAGTTGAAGGAACGCTCACATATGATTCTTTAAACAACGTTATGGTTGTTGAAGGTGACGGATACAGCTACGTTGTAGCTCCCAAAAAGAAGCTCGATATCACATTCTATAATTCTGAAGCTGATATGCTCGCAGGCAAATACGGCACAACAGAACCCACATCTTCAACAGAATATTGGACAGTATACTGCGGTAGCACCGTTCAGGTAGATTCCGATATTTACATCGCTGTTTCTCTTGACGCTTCCAAAGACGTTGAAACATTGATTGAAGAAACTGTAGCTCCCACAAAATCTAACAACACAAAGGCTAGATTTGAAAGAACAAAAGAATGGTGGAACCAGTACATTCACGTATACGAACTCCCCGATACTTACATCCTCAACGTTCCTAACGCTGACTAATTTATAATTAAAATAAGGGACTGCTTTTAGGAGCAGTCCCCTATTTTTTCAAGAAACACAAAAAGTTTTTATAAATTTCAATCCAAAACGGAAACTTTTCGGTCATATATCTCGTCTAACGAATAAAGGCCCAAAATAAAAACCGAAAGGAACTCTAGTTTATGAAGAAAATCTTCAACTTAATATTCTCTGCGGCATTTGTTTTATTGCTCCTTACCGCTTGCGGCGGACCAAACGTAAATAAAGAAGAATTAGCAAAAATCCCCGAAAATTTCCCGCAGGAAAATGCACCGATATATAATATTGCAGAATTCATCTCCTACACGGATAATACGATGGCAGGTCAATACTCTGCGGAAATAGTTTATAATACGTATGCAGACTACGATTCTGTGGTAGAATACTATAAAGAATACTTTCCAAACGCAATTTGCACGGATTTCGGCATAGCATATAACGTTTTGAACGTAATGCCTGCAGGAGAGGGCCATTTGGTCAGTGTCAGAATATATTCAAGCATAAATCAAGGAGAATCAGGGGCGTGCACAATTACAATATCAGCATTGGAGCAGTAATTTGATATGAATTATAAAAACATCAATACAGAAAAAGACCTATTTGAAAGAATTTTCAAGGATAAGGTTTTGAAGTCTTATTCCTCAGAGGACCCCCAGATTGCAGAGAAATTCTATAAATATTATCTACATCTTGTTGAAACAAATAAAAAATTCAATCTTACTGCAATCACGAACCTCGAAGAAGTTGTAGAAAAGCATTTTGCAGACTCTCTCCTTCCATTAAAGGCAGGAATTATTCAAGAAAATTTCCTATGCGCTGATGTTGGCACCGGAGCAGGTTTCCCGGGAGTACCCATTGCATTGATGCGCCCGGACGTGAAAATGATTCTTATTGACAGCTTGAAAAAAAGACTGAATTTCCTTGATGAAATAGCAGAACTGACAGGAATGAAAAACTGCGAAACGATTCACTCAAGAGCTGAAGACCACGCCAAAAGCGGAAACAGAGAAAAATACGATTTAGTTTTCTCTCGCGCTGTATCAAGACTTGCTTCATTAACGGAACTTTGCTTACCATTGGTTAAAGTTGGTGGAAAAATGGTTGCGTTAAAATCAAGAACGGCACAAGAAGAGCTTGAAGGAGCTCAAAAAGCTATTGAATTGCTGGGAGGAAAAGCTGAACCTATTTTTGGAACTGAAGACAGAAACTTGGTAATTATAACGAAAATATCTCCCACACCTCCAATTTACCCAAGAAAAGCAGGAACTCCGGAAAAATTCCCAATAATGTAAATTGATCCCCCGATAGCGATATGCATACCAAGGTCAAGGACTTTCGGATGCATATCATTCTATCGGGGATTATTTTATACGTTAGTGGGTGTTTTTTTATTTTCTGACAACTCTTTAATCGAAATCGAAACGTCGTGTTTAATGGGTGTCCATTCAACGCGCTTAAATGCCGCAACGAAAGTTATCGGTATGTAAAGGGCTAAATGTATGGGGTAAAAAAGTGTAAGCAGGATTTTCTGCAGACTGGTTGCACGTATTTTTCTCCACCACAAAGCAACTGTCAAAAAACCTAAAAACAGCATAGAAACGTATGATTTTATCAAAATCATACCAACTGATGATGCAAAAGCAATAAGAGAAGGTGATATTATTACTAATTCAATCACCGAGATTACAGCAGAAAGCAAAATCAACAAGGATGACGGAACCACATTGCAAAAAGCATCAAGGAAAATGTGAGGGCGATTGCTGAAAATTTTCTTAAAAACGGAAAATCCGTACTTTTTAAACATCTGATATTTGCCTTTTGTCCAACGCAGACGTTGCTTCCACGAAACAATAAAGCTTGAAGGCTGTTCATCATAAAATTCAGCATCGTGGCAAATTCCGATTTCAACGCCGTTAAGAGCGCAGTTTACAGTAAATTCGCAGTCTTCTGTCAACGTAAACCAATTCCAACCTCCGCTTTGCCGTAAAACGTCCGCACCGATAAGAAAACCCGTTCCATTGACAAAACAAGGAATCCCCAATACCTTTCTACCCTCATTCAACAGACCCGTTTGAAAAAGCCATCCGATTGAATATCCTGCCGTTATCCAGTTATCGCCGAAATTTTTAGAATTTCTGATGCCGGTAAGAACTGAATTTCCGCCTTTAAATGAGGCGTTCATTTTACTTACGTAGTCAGCAGGAAGGAGGTTGTCCGCATCAAAAATAAAGAAGCCATCGTATTCGTTGCCTTTTTTGAGGATTATTTTAGCGTAAAGATAGTTTAACGCAAAGCCCTTCCCTACTCTTGTTTTATCATTGCGAATGAATACTTCCGCGCCGTGAGAAGCTGCCACCTGAGCAGTGAAATCATCGCAATTATCTGCCAAAACGTAAATATCCAAAAGTTCCGCAGGATAGTCTTGAAACTTCAAACTAT
The DNA here is from genome assembly GCA_017440085.1 of Clostridia bacterium. Taxonomy (GTDB): domain Bacteria; phylum Bacillota; class Clostridia; order Oscillospirales; family UBA644; genus HGM12619. The sequence continues at coordinate 24,916 of JAFSHW010000027.1, read as the reverse complement.
CCACAAGGTTTCCGATTACATTTTCTTCATTACGCGCGCAAATCATCACCGCATATTTTCGCCTTAGCTTTCCGCAAGGATAATATTTTTTGCGGAAAAGCAAGGCAACGGTGGGGTAAACCACGTTTCCAAAAAGTAAAATACCTATAACGCAAGAAAGTATCAGCTTTAAAATATCAAAAATATCCATCTCAATCTCCCTTATGCAGCCTTCGCAGCATCACAAATACCTATTAAATTTAAATTGAAATAGGGTTCTTTTTTATAATTTCTACACTATTATACACTTTTTCACTTTAAGAATAAAGGTGTCAAATCTTTAAGAAAAGATTAAGGGTATATTCCCTCCTTTTAAGCACAAACTTTAAGTGTTTAAAAGGAGTGAATAACTGTGAAAATTCAAGATATTATGCAAAAAAATCCAATAACGGTTACGGAAAAAGATTCCGTTATATCAGCGGCAGAGTTGATGCAAAAAAATGACGTGGGAGCTATTCCCGTTACCGATAAAAATGGAACTTTAAAAGGAATAATTACTGACAGAGATATAATTCTGCGCTGTGTAAGTAAAAATCTGAACCCACAAACAACTTTAGCAGCTGATATTATGACAAAAAACGTCCTATCCGTTTGCCCGGAAAATTCAGTTACGGAATCTTCCCGAATAATGGCAAAAAATCAGATAAGACGTTTACCGGTATGCAAAAACAGGCGCCTGGTGGGAATAGTCAGTCTTGGTGATATTTCACGCTCAAAACTGATGTTTGCGGAAACAGCGTCGGCTTTCTGCGATATTTGTGAAAATAAAGATACTAATTCAAATCATACAAACTTTTGAACACATAGCCCTCAGCCATTAAGGTATCCAGAAGCTCGTCAAGAATCATTGCGTTAGTCTGCGAAGTACTATGGAGTAGAATTATTGCACCGTTATGTATGCGTGAAAGAATCTTCTCCATAGCGTAATTGTAATCAGGCTGATTTTTTACATCCCAATCCACGTAAGCAAGGCTCCAGAATACCGTTTTGTAGCCTAATTCCTTTGCCGCAGCTAAATTCTCCGTACTGAATTTGCCTTGAGGCGGACGATAAAATTTCGGCATATCCTGACCGGTTATTGATTTATAAAGCTCCTCAACAGGTATAAGCTCTGAAGACAAACCCTCAACCGTTGTAACCTTGCTCATATCAGGATGTGTTTTAGTATGATTTGCTACTATATGTCCCTCATCACACATTCTTTTTACCAACAGCGCATTTGATTCAAGGTAATGAGAAACGAGAAAAAATGCGGCGGGAATATTGTGTTTTTTCAAAACGTCAAGAATCTGCGCGGTATATCCGTTTTCATAACCTGCGTCAAAAGTGAGGTAAAGGACCTTCTCTTCTGAATTGCCAACGTAATACGCATCGTATTTTTTCAGCTCTTCGGAAGAAACGTTTCCCCTGGGTTGTACCCCTTTTTCGCCGAAGCCAAGCCCCCAATCGGTAATAGCAGAGACATAGTCTGTAAAGCTCGAATTCACCGCGGGAATCAGCATAAGCAAGGCAAAAACCAGCATTCCGCACGTCAATCCTTGCCAATGACGGTCAAGGAAAATTTTTACGGTATCTACAATTTTTTTAAACTCGAATTTCACTTTAAAATCCTTCCCTCATTCTAAAATATTTACGTATTTATCTATTTTTACCGTCGATTCAAAATATGCGGCAGAGCTTTCGCCTGTGGGGCGCAAATATCTGTATATCCCGAAAAGACATTTAGGATCACGAGTTATTATGTTGACTTTTTCTTCGCAGGAAAAAGATGCTTTAAAGCCCAAATTTTTTAAAATATTAACCGATTCATTGCTGATTGCACCGAAAGGGTAAGTAAATGCCGTGGGTGTGATTCCCGATTTTTCAATGAGTAAATTTTGGCATTTTAAAATATCTGCAGAAAAAATATCTTCATAGATTTCAAAGCTTTCCCAAGAATTTTTCTTGGAACCGTTTCGTCCTTTATCGGTAGTATGCATATCAAAGGAATGGTTTTGAACCTCCACGTAGCCCGAATCCTCCATTTCCCGAAGCTGCTCCCAGGTGCAATGGGAATAATATGCATTTTCGTCTTCTGATTCGCTGTAAATTTCCGAATATTTGCCGATTACAGAAAGCACCATTTTAAAATCGTACTTTTTCATAAGAGGAAAAGCGTATAGGTAATTATTATAGTATCCGTCGTCAAATGTAAGCATTATTGGTTTTTCAGGTAAAGGAGTCCCATCCTCCACGTATGAAATAAGGTCGGAAACGGTTACGGAAGAATACCCGTTTTCAGAAAGATACTGCAAATCTCTTTCAAGCTGGTCAGGAGAAACTACATATTTCCCCTGCAAGGAACCGTCCTTGAGAATACTGTGGTACATAATCACAGGCACGTAATACCCCTCTGAGGAATGAACCACGGAAACAGCCTCGGAATTCATCTTGAAAATTACAAGAATTGCAATTACAATAAAGCAAACGGCAGAAATCAGCACTTTTTTGCTGCGAAGCTTTTTTAAATTTAAAAATATATACATAAAACACCTCAAACCAACCTTTAATAATTAGCTTATTTTAAATATATTATAAAATTCCCACGTTTATGACGGAAACTTTTAGACCTTAGCCGCATAGAATATTAGTGTAGACGTAAAAAAACAGGAAGTTAAACAAAATGTCTGCCTTATCATTTTTCCTCCTTAATAATATAAATTCGGGGAAGCCGTTATTTTAAGCGGTTTCCCCGAAGCCTTTTTAAGCCATAAAATATGACTTCAAAGTAAATAAAATGTAGCATTTTTCGCTATAACCATATTCCCCCTTGACATTTCTACCCTATTATGTTAAAATAATTTAGTATGGTAAATAGCTGGGGCTTGCCTCCCCTTTAGCCGCAAAATCCTGTGTAACAGCGGAAAAACCATACCACTACACCTCAGAAAAGGAGGTCTGCATATGGCAGAATCACTTTCGGAATACCTTTCCAGAATACCGGAACACGTCCGCGAAGAAATAGCTTCATCCGGAATAGACATTTCCCAAATAGTGGCGTACATATACAGCGATATGGCTCCCGACGGAACCTTCGCCGATTGCTGGATATTTTTCGACAGCCAACTGCTTTACGTAATGACGGGATTTGATTCGGTAGAAAAAAGAAACGGTCCGAAAAAATTAAAATGCGTTTACCGGCGCAAATCTTTGGAAAGATTCGAATTATCAACCATAAAAAAGTTTGAAACGGAAAGATTTATCGGAACTGCAAGGCTAATGGCTCATCTTGAAGATGAAAAAGAAGCCCCCGTTCAAATTGCAATGTTCTCTTTGGGAATTGCAGGAAAATCTGAAAGATTCGTTAAGCATTTTGCAGATATGAAAGAGGGTAAGCCCTTTGACGCAAAAGCTAATGAAGAAGAGGAGCTTTTCTGCCCAAAATGCGGAACACGTTATCCAAATCCCGCAAGGAAAGTTTGCCCAAAATGTATGAACAAAATGTCGATTTTCAGCAGACTTTTGGGATTTTTTAAATTCTACAAAGATAAGCTTGTACTGTTTTTTGCAGTTATTTTACTGAGTACTCTTTTCTCCGTAGTCTCACCTTATTTGGGCACGAAATTGCTTTACGATAACGTGCTTACACCGGGAGTAGACGCAAACCTATACGGAGAAGTCGGCTTGGTAATGCTTGTAATTATCGCCGCAAGGTTGGTATCCCTTGGATTCAATATGTGGCAAGGGTATATTTCAGGAGGTCTTATTTCGTACGTGGTCTACGACCTTAAAATGAAAATATTCACCGCAATGCAAAAGCACTCGATGGGTTTTTACACCAACAAGCAAACCGGTCAGCTTATGGAAAGAGTAAACCGTGATACGGGAAACATTTATTGGTTTTTCGTTGACGGTGTGCCGTTTTTTATAATCAACGTACTTACATTCATAGGCGTTTTGATTATAATGCTTGTTATGAACCCAATATTGGCAATTATCGTTACGGTTATGATTCCGTTTTTGCTTTTTATGTTTAGATTTATACATAAATCTTTCAGAAAATTCCATCATAACAGATGGGTGCATCAAGCGGTTCTGACTTCACATATAAGCGACTCTATGGGCGGTCAAAGAGTAATTAAGGCATTTGCAAAAGAAAGAGAAGAAAGCACTCGCTTTGCAAAATACAGTATGAATGCAAGAAACGCTGATTTGAAACTCAGCAACGCGCAATCTACAGTATTCCCCCTTTTGGGATTCATCACCATTATAACGAATTTAGTCGTTTTGGCTTTGGGCGGCTGTATGATAGTTTCCGGCTATGCAGGAATGACATTTGGTAAGCTGATGACATTCACCGCTTATATGAATATGCTTTACAGCCCTATGGATTTCCTTTCAGGATTTTCAAACTGGTGGGCAAGATGCGTTGACTCAGCTCAAAGAATTTTTGAAATCATAGATGCCGACCCTGACGTTACTGAAGCGGAAAACCCTGTAAAAATGGACGAAATGCAGGGAAATATCGTAATGGAAAACGTTAATTTCGAATATGAACCCGGCAGACCCATCATTAAAAACCTCAGCCTTTCAGTTGAAGCAGGGCATATGGTGGGAATAGTAGGTAAAACAGGTGCAGGAAAAAGCACAATAGTAAACCTTATGGCGCGCCTTTACGACGTAGTTGACGGCAAAATCACCATTGACGGCATTGACGTTAAAAATATCGCAACGAAAGATATGAGAAAAAATATCGGCATAGTTTCGCAGGAAATCTATCTTTTCATCGGAACCATTGCTGATAACATCAGATACGCAAGGCCGGAAGCTTCAATGGACGAGGTTATTGCGGCAGCAAAGGCTGCAGCGGCTCACGATTTCATTATGAAATTGCCCGACGGTTACGAAACCAGAGTGGGTGCAGGTGGGCAGGACCTTTCCGGCGGCGAAAAGCAACGAATTTCCATTGCAAGAACCATTATTCAGAATCCTAAAATTCTTATTCTTGATGAGGCAACAGCTTCTATGGATACGGAAACGGAAAGAAGAATTCAAGATTCACTTTCTGAATTAAAAGCAGGAAGAACGACCATTGCTATTGCTCACAGACTTTCAACTCTCAGAGACGCTGACGTTTTAGCAGTTATCAACAGAGGCGAAATGGTAGAATACGGAACTCACGATGAGTTGATAAGAAAAAAGGGCGAATATTATAACCTTTACAAGCTTCAGTTTGATGCCGTTAAGCATATCGGCACAGCTGAATAACCCCGAAAGGAGTGACTTTAATGAGTGAACTTCAAACACTTGCGGAAATGACAATGCTTGACCCTTCAAAATGCACCTTTACACCTACTGACGGGGGCTACATTTCCCTTAAATATGAAGATACAACCTACGAAAGAATTAAAATTTGCAGAGCTCTTCCTTACAAAGCTCCCGACGAATACATATGCCTTCTTACGAGAGACGATAAAGAAATCGGAATTTTAAGAAGATTAAATCAGCTCAGCGAAGAAAATCAAAAACACGTGTTAAACGAACTTTCCAAGATGTATTACTGCCCCACAGTTACAAAAATTATTTCTGTAAAGGACAGAATGGGCTACCAATACTACGAAGTTATCACAAACGCAGGCAAGCGTGAATTTGCATTGAGAGATGCTTCAAGAAATATCAGATACGTAAGCCCAGAAAAACGAGGCGCAGTCCAGATAAGAGATATTGACGGAAACAGGTATCTTATTGAAGATTTCGACACATTCGATTCACAAAGCCGCAAAAAAATCGAAGCTTTCTTAGTCTGACCCACAGTTAAAATTCTCAAAAAAGGAGATGATACCTTGTCAGAAAAAGATAACATAATAGAAGACGGTGTTCTTTGCACTTCCGATTACGATATTGACGGTAACGGGAATATTTGCTCGGGAAAGACAGTTCTTCTGCGCAGAGACGGAATTCTTTACGTAGAAGTCGGCAAAGAAGGGGAAGAACCTATTCATTCCCTGAAAGCTGACAATATAAAACGACTTACCATAGTTTCAAATATTGGTTGCGCAAACCTTGAAGCAGATTTGAAGGACGGTTCTTCCGTCAGACTTTGCAAAATGACTCAAAGCTGCGTAACACCGTTATCTGAATTTATAAAAGTTATAAACTATTACGTGGAAACGGGAATTCTCACAGAAATGAAAGAGGAGCTCTCTCGTTGCCCAAAATGCGGTAAGCCATTCGTTGCCAATACGCAATTTTGCATAAATTGCGCAGACAAAGGCTCGATCGTGAAAAAATTTATAAAATTAGGTAAGGATTATATCCCTGCGTTTCTGTTTTCGGGATTTTTGGTACTTATTTGCAACGTAGCAAACCTTTTAATTCCCGTAATCAACAGAAATTTAGTGGATAATTACCTTTTCCCTGCATCTGAAGGTCTGGCACCTTGGGGAGATAAAAACCCCTATCTTGCAATCGTAGGCTTAGTGCTTGCAATGTTTGGAATTTACGTATTCGTAAGAGTTGTAAATATCTTTGCAGCAAGACTTCGAAATAAATCCGGAACCTCGTTTATGAATGAATTACGAACGAAAATGTATGAGAAAATACAGTTTCTTTCGATGTCTTCAATTTCCAGAAGGACAACCGGTGACTTGATAAAAAGAGTTACGGAAGACACCACGGTTATTGCGGACTTCCTCAAAATGGAAACGGCGCAAATAATTGAAGTCGGGGTTATTTTCCTCTGCGTTTCAATATATTTCATCGTTACAAGGCCTATACTTGCAGTTTTCGTATTTTTACCTGTTCCCATAACCGTTTTTGCAATTTCCCGCTTTTGGAAATTTATCCACAGGAAATATGAAAGACAATGGATTTTAGGCTCACGAGCAAACGGCATCTTACACGATATTATCAAAGGCATAAGAGTCGTTAAGGTTTTCGGCACGGAAGAAAAGGAAATAAAAAAATACGATTACGCAGCAAAAAAGCAAGCTGAAATTCAAGCAGAAAACGAAAAGATTTGGGCAATATTATTCCCTGCTCTTGGATTTGTTGTAGGCTTGGGCGAATTTTTGGTTCTCTACTTCGGTGCTTGGGCAGTTTTGGGCGAATCATTTATGGGTGAGCCTATGACCGTTGGTGAACTTACACAAATTATCAGCTACACCGGCTACATATACGGGCCTCTCCGTTGGATGACATCTTTGCCCCGTTCAATCGCAAATGCAGTTACCAGTATGGCAAAGCTTAACGAAATCCTAGACGAAGAGCCTGATATTAAGGACCACGAAAACGTAATTTCCCCTGAAATTCACGGTGATATTGAATTCAAAAACGTAACTTTCGGCTATAAGAGTTACGAACCCGTTTTGAAAAACGTGTCTCTCAAAATAAATCAAGGTGAAATGGTTGGTATCGTGGGTCACTCAGGTGTTGGTAAATCCACGTTTATCAATTTGGTTATGCGCCTTTACGACGTCAACAGCGGCTCACTTATGATTGACGGCACGGACATCAGAGATATTGAAAAATCAAAACTGAATAATAGCATAGGCATAGTTTTCCAGGAAACTTTCCTTTTTGCAGGTTCAATTTATGATAATATTCTCTATGCAAAACCGGATGCTCCACCTGAAGACGTAATTGCGGCAGCAAAAATCGCAAATGCGCACGATTTTATTATTAAACTGCCCGATGCGTATAATACCGTCGTAGGGGAACACGGATACAGCCTTTCAGGTGGCGAACGCCAAAGAATTGCTATTGCAAGAGCAGTGCTTCGTGACCCGAAAATTCTGATTCTTGACGAGGCTACCGCAAGCCTTGATACGGAAACTGAAAGTAAAATTCAAGAAGCACTTCAGCGCCTCACCGAGGGCAGAACAACTATTGCTATCGCTCATCGACTTTCCACTTTGAGAAATGCAGATAGGCTTATAGTTCTTGAAAAGGGCGAGCTTGCAGAGTTCGGAACCCACGAGGAATTGCTGAAAAATAAAGGGATTTACTACAATTTAGTTATGGCTCAGCGTCAGACAACTAAAATGGCTTCTGTAAAAAAATAACAAAAGAGGTTAGCTCTAAATGAGCCAACCTCTTTTTTAATTCTGTTTTCTTACAGTTTTGTATTCGTCGCCTGAATGGTAATAGGGGCAAGACGAATATTTTCTTGAGCAATAGCGTTCATATTCATCTTCATCAAGGGAGACTGTACACTCGTAACAAGCTGTGTACTCGTTATATTCGTAGTAAAGGCAATCTCTGCACTGTGGGTTTTCTGTCATAAGCAATCCTCTTTATTCAATAACAACATATTTCTTCGTTTATTTTACTACATATTTTACATTTTGTCAAGTCTTAAAATGCCGATTTCTTATTGACAAATCAGCATAAATATGGTATAATTTAAGATATAAACTGAGAATGGGTTTTTGCCCACTTTTTAGGTGTAAATTTAGCTGAAAAGGAGGTTTATTATAAACCCGGCAGGAATATTCAATTCTTGCAAAAGTTGCAACCGCAACACATATAAATGTAAGTTATTTAACTTAAATCCATATAATGGAAGGAATATCATTATGAAAAAATTATTAGCAATCTTTCTTTTGGCAGTAATGATTCTCTCTACAGCGTGCACATCTGCACCTGAATTGATGAGCTTCATTGAGGAAGCAGATTTAAACAACCTCAAAGACGTAGAACTTAATTGGCTTTACAAATTAGTTGACGGTACAAACGTAAGCTATACCGTTGATACTCCCCAATACGACGCACTCCTCAAAAGAGTTAAAGAAATCGAAAACTCTTTAGGCTGCACGATCAAAACAAAAATCGAACAGCACGGGGATGCTCTCATCAACGTAGATTTCGAACTTATGGCAGGAACATTGATTTATGATACAGTTCTTTTTGCCGGAGACCCTGACAGCTATAAAGGAGATTTGTATTATCCAATTACCGACTTTTCCGAATATATTGACTGGACCGATTCTGAAAAATACGGCAACAAGCAGTACCTTGAAGCATCTATGTATAAAGGTGTTCCATACTCCGTATCTCCTATGTATTGGCCCGGCTTTGACGGCGTAGGTCTTTTCGTAGCAGCGTATAACAGAGATTTGTTCAAGCAGAACAACCTTACAGATCTCCACGAATACTACGAGCAGGGCACTTGGACATACGATACTTTCAGAAATGAATTTATTGCAAACGTAACTATCGACACTGCAAGTGAAGTTCCTATGTATGCTCTCCAGACAGACCAGCCCGACTTCTATCAGGCGCTTGTCTACTCAAATAACGTTAAATTTATTGAAGAAGCTGAAGACGGAACTCTCATTCCCACACCCTATCCTCAGTCTTTTGTTAACGCTATGACTTGGGGTCAGAATTTGATTAGCGATTACAAAGAAGTTATCCTTTACGACTCTGATACATACGAGCTTGAAGAATATACAAGAGGCGAAATTTTCGTAGCGTTCGCTCCTTCAACAGCTGTTACAACAGGTAAAATTGCATATAACGAAAACAGCACTTTTGATTCAGGCGTTATGCCTCTCCCCTGCGGTCCCGACGCCACTTATGGCGAATGGGGCCAGTGTGTTCAGGGCTCCCACGGTTTCTCTATTCCCGTTACAACAGAAAACCCCGAAGCTGCAGCGATGTTTATAAACCTTATCTGCGAACCTCTTGTAGGATTTGAAGACCCCACAGCTTTCTATAATATGATTTTCGAAGATGAAACAGACCTTGAAATCTATATGCAGTTGGGTAAAAACTCTAGATACGACTATACTCACGTAGGCGATAAGAGCCTTGGCCGACAGGTTGGTGAAGGCTTTGGTAACGCAGTATGCAAAGGTTCTTCATTGACTGAAAGAATGGAATCATACAGAAATACTATGACAACTCTCGTTGAAGACTGGATGATGCCCAACTATAAAACTGTTTACGGAGAATAACTTACAGTTATTCAGTAAAATATAAAACAAAAAATATTAGCCCCCCAGCAAAGAAAGGAGTTATAATTATGAAAAAGATAATAGCAACGTTACTTTTGGCAGTAATGATTCTCTCAACAGCTTGCGCATCAGCCCCCGAACTTCTCCCATTTATTGATGAAAAGCCCACGGGTACAGGTCTTGCAGGTCAGACCTTGAAGGTTCATCTTAATTTTGGCACTTATAAAGATGATTCTCCGTACAGAGATGCTCTTATTGAGCACGTTGAAAACATTGCAACAAAGCTTAACGGTAATATTGAATTAAGATATGACCGTGAAGACTCTACTGAAAGAGAAATAGACGTACCATTCGAAATTGCTGCCGGTACATACCAGTACGATGTGTATGTTGCCGGCGCGGATACAAACATTGTAAAATCCAAGATTTTCCTTCCTATTACCGAATTTTATGATTACATTGATTACAGAGATTCTGAAAAATACGGTACTTTGGAATATCTTGAAGGTATAATGTACGACGGTGTTCTTTACGGCGTATCACCCCAGCAGTGGCCCGGCATCGACGCAGTAGAACTCTTCACAAACGTATATAACAGAGATTTGTTTAAGGAAAATAACCTTACCGACCTCCACGAATACTACGAACAGGGAATCTGGACTTGGGATACCTTCGAAAACGAATATCTTGCAAAGGTTCAAATCGATGCAAACAGTGAGATTCCTTACTACGCATTCCAGACAGACCAGCCTGACTATTTTCAGTCTGTATTCTATGCGAACGACTGCTCTTTTGTTGAAAGGTTGGATGACGGTACGGTAGTTCCTTCTATCGGAAACGCAGCATTCGTTGAAGCTATTACTTGGGGGCAGCACATTATCAGAGAGTATGGAGATATTACTCTTTTCGACTCCGACACTTACGCTAACGAAGAATACGTTCGCGGTGAAATTTTCTGTGGTTGGCTTCCTTCAAACCAGGTTATTACAGGTAATATCGCTTACGAAGCAAACTTTGACTCAGGAGTTATGCCTCTTCCCTGCGGTCCCAACGCTACTTACGGTGAATGGTCTCAGATAATTCAGGGTTGCTTTGGTTGCTTTATTCCCGTTACGACCTCAGATATGGAAGGTTCAGCTATGATAATTTCCGAACTTTGCGAACCCCTCCCCGGATATGAAGACCCCGCGATATTCTACGATATGACATTTGAAAATCAAACAGACCTTGAAATCTTTATGAAACTCAGCGAAAACTGCAGATACGACTACGCGCGTGTAGGCGATAACAAACTTGGTAGAAGTATTGCCGAAAGCTTCGGTAAAACTCTTACAAAACCCGACCGTTCCGTTACCGCTGATATAGAAACTTACAGAAGAATGATGACCACTCTTGCTGAAGACTGGATCATCCCCAACTACAATATGGTTCACGGCGAAGAGTAAAAATAAATCAATAAGGTAAATTATCAATAATTAAACATGCTTGGGAGGAATATTTGATGAAAAAGACGGTTTCGTTGATTTCGTTGGTACTGAGTATGATATTCATACTCTCAGCTTGCGGTAACCCCGCATATACACTTATGGACTTCATCAACGAACAAGAAGGTTTAACCTATAACTATGACGGGTATGAATTTGTTTACCTTTTTGATAAAGGTAGCGGTGAAGATGCATGGGATAAAGAAACTCACACCTTGAGATACAAAAAAGGTACTATTGAAGGCGATGCTATGATGGCAAGAATCGCGCAAATAGAAAAAGACATTAACGTCAAAATTGTTCTTGACCCTTCTATGTCCTATGAGCAGTTCCAGATCGCAGCAAGCACAGGCGCCGTAAAAGCTGATATGATCAACTACGGTTATATGAACGCTATGTCTATGTTTGCAGATGCCGGTTACCTTGAACCTATCGACAGATTCCCTGAATTTATCGACCTTTCAGATGAAGATAAATACGGTGGCGCTAACGTTCTTGAACCTGCGATGATTGATTCAGTACCATATGCAGTATCTCCCCTTTATTGGCCAGGAAACCAGGCAGTAGCTTGCTTCGTTTTGGTTTACAATAAAGACCTTGTTTTAAGCAACGGTATCACAGACTTCCACGAGTTCTATGAAAACAAAACTTGGACTTGGGATACTTTTGAAAATGAATTTTTGGCAAAAGCAAAGGCCGAAACCTCAAGCGGTTATCTTCCTGCCCTTGAAACTGATACGAGAAAATACTTCGATATGCTTATGTACTCAAACAATACTCAATTCGTCAAGAAAAACGATGCGGGTGAAAATATTGTAACTCTCTATCCTCAGGAATTCCAGACTGCTTATGAAAAAGGTCTTGAATGGTCAAAGGAATACAAGGAAACAATTATATTAAAGGATGAACTTTCCGATAATAAAGCCTTCATTTCAGGAAACACTATAACTGCCCTTTGCGGCGCCGGCGACGTTGTAACAGGAGACATTGCATATTCCGAGAACCAATTAAATTACGGCATTATGCCCTTCCCTGCAGGGCCCGATGCTCCTTACGGAACTTGGGCGCAGTTTATGGAAAGAAGTAATGGTTACGGAATTCCCGTAGTTTCTCAAGCTCCCGATATTTCGGCTCACGTAATTTCGCTCCTCTTCGAACCCTTTGAAGAAATGGGCGGAAGAGCAGGTCTTTACGATTACTACAACAACTTCGTATTCTCTGATGAAATAGATACTGAAATTTATTTTGACCTGGGAAAACACGTTCGTTATGACTACACATTCGTAAATCAGAATGACGTTGGACGTGAAGTTGCTTTCAACTTTGGCAACTCTATTATGAACGGTATCGGAATCTCAGAGGCTATGGAAAAATATCAGAACTCTATGGTTGACTTGGTTCACAATAGCATAGTACCAAACTTCGATTATATGTACGAAAACTACTACTATCAGTTTGATAACTAATAACTAAAAGATTTATCCCCAAGAAGATTACTTCTTGGGGATTTTTCACGTTTATTTTATTGAAGAATTTCAATATTTACGCCATCGGTAACTATTTCTATATTTCCAAGGGTCTGTGTAGTAAGGACCTCTCCGTAATCAAGAAGCAGTTCAAGAACTCTATCTCCGGGGTGACCGTAACTGTTTTTACCCACTGAAATTATTGAAAGCTCCGGTGAAACCATTTCAAGGAACTCCTCGGAAGATGAATACTTTGACCCGTGGTGAGGAACGGAAAGCACGGAAGATTTCAAAGACCAGCCGTATGATTTAACCAAGCGTTTTTCTGCGGCAGAAGTAATATCTCCCGTAAAAAGAACTCTGTAATTAACCAAAGTAACTGCAGAAACGATGCTGTTTTCGTTCTGATCGGAAGATTCCGGGTCAAGATGCTCTGTCAAAAGGTCGATTCTTGCATCTCCCAAATTGCGGGTCATATCTTCGCTAATGGTAACGACCTCGGCCCCCTCCTCTGCCGCAAGCATCATAAGCTCAATCAAAATCGCAGGGTCCCCTTCCGTATAAGGAACGATAACCTCATCAATTTCCCATTGGCGGAAGATTTCTTCGATTCCGTTGGTGTGGTCGTCGTGAAGATGGGAAAGAACTATATAATCAATCTCCTTAATTCCGGCTTCAAGAAGAGCCTCGTTCATTGCTTCACCGGGTTCTTTGGAACCTCCGCAATCGAAAATAACGGCTTTTTCGTTAATTGAAATATACGAACCACAGCCCTGGCCAACGTCAACGAAGACGGTATGGAGTTTATTATCACTTGGAGTAGAAACCTTATTCGCAACGGACGAAACAACAACCACCAAAACTGCGGAAATCACCGCCGCCGCAAGTCTTCCGATTTGTTTACTACGCTTTTTGCGGGTCTTCTTAGATCTTTCTTTACCCATTAGCAGATAGACGATGTATCCTATAACCGCCGCTAAAATTATAGTAAACGGCTCAGAATTTAATTGGGAAAGAATAGAATCGGAGAAAATATCACTTATTTTCATTATGTACTTCACACTCCAATTTACTAATACGGAAATTACGGTAAAAATCGGCTTCAATGGTAACGCAGAAAGAAGAACCGCAACCGTAGAAAAAATAAAAATATATTTTATCAACCAAAGGCAAAGCAAGTTTGTTATCAGCCCTGCCATTGAAAACGTGCCGAAAAGGAACATACTTACAGGTACTGTAAAAACGGTGCACGCTAAGGAAACTGAAAAAGTCGAAACAATTCCCGTTCCAAACTTGCCTAAATATTTCCCTCTTAATTTAAACAACCACGTTGTAATCGCAATTTGTAAGGGTCTTGCAAAAACAACAAGCCCTGCCGTTGCAGAAAATGAGAGCAATAATGAAGCAGAAAAAGCTGAAAAAGGTGAAACCAACAAACAGAAAGTCAAAACTGCGCCCAAAAGGTTCAAAGAATCCGTCGGTTTAAACATTAAAAGCCCTAAATATCCTGCTGCCAGCATAAAAACAGAACGAATAACAGAGGGGGAAAAACCTGTTACTGCTGCAAGAATTAAAAGCGAAACGAACACAGCGCCGTAGCGAATCCACCTATTTTTAATAAACGAAAGAAGCACCAAAATAAACGATGCGGCTATTCCCACGTGGAGCCCCGATACCGCAGTAATATGAAGCAGACCTGAATTTCGCAAGGAATCAAATTCTTCCGTTTCGAGGTCTGATCTATCACCAAGCAAAAGAGCCTTGACGAAACCGTGGCTTTTGCCTAAATTCGCAGTAATTGAACGCTGAATATAACGCCTCATCTCTATTATTTTGAACCAAAAAGGTCGATTAGAATTTAATTCAACATGCACCTCGTTTGCAAAGGCGGAAAGCGCAACGCCTTCAGCCCGATTCAAAAGGAAATACTCCTCATCAGGCGCGGAAAATTCAAAAGTTCCCGCAAGGAAATCGTAAACCTCGGCGTCGGGAAGACCTTTGGTAAAAATTTTCACTTTGAAGCCTTGAGTGTCCATTCCCGAAACGGGCACTGCTTCAAAATAACCGTATCCGCTTTGAGAAAATTCCTCCTCGGAAACTATCTGTAAGGTGCAGGAAATACTTTTACCGTCATATTGGTTAATTACAGAATTGAATTTATCGGCAGAAAAAAGATAAGACGAGCCAACAATAGCAACGGAAAGGCAAAGAGTAATTGAGACTTCCAAAACACTCTTTATTTTCGGATAGTTTTTACCCTTGAAGCGCTTCATTATGCCGCAAAAACCTCTTGCCACAGCTGACAAGATACCAACTGCGGCAAAGAAAATTATAATTGATGGAATTAAACTAAATGGAAAATATTCAGCCAAAATAAGGAATGCAAGAGCTGAAATTCCCGTTACGAGGAAAACTCTTTTCATTATCTTTTCAAAGTAACAATAGTTACGCCGTTCTCACCCTCGCCGTAAAGCCCTAAGCGAAACTCTGCAACCAGAGGATGATTACGAAGCTGCGCCTGAACTGAAGCTCGAAGAGCACCCGTGCCCTTACCGTGAATGATGCTTACGGTAGAAAGACCTGCAGTCACGCAATCGCTAAGGTAATCTTCAATGAGACTGTCAGCCTCGAAAGCGGTCATACCCCTTATATCAAGCTCACTTTTTACACTTCTTGTTGCCCTGTTAGTCTTAACGGTTGCAACGCTTTCGTATTCAGTGCGCTTCTTTTTAATAAGTTCAAGGTCATCAAGCTTTACTTTTGTCTTCATTACGCCCACCTGAACGTAAACCATACCCTTTGAATCGGGGAGGTCGAGAACTACCGCGTCTGCGCCCAGGCTGTAAATTCGGACGTCGTCGCCTTTGACCAAAGCCCTTGTAAGAGGTTTCTTTTCAGGTTTTTTATTCATTTCCGCTTCATTTTCAAGGGAAGCTATAGTTTCATCAACTCTAGCCTGCGCCTGTTTGAGACTTCTGCGGAATTCTTCTTTATCTTTAGCCTTGCGAAGCTCCTCTATCTGCCGCATCATACTTTCAGCCTCGCGGCGTGTGCGCTCAATAAGGTCTGCAGCTTTTTCTTTTTGCTTTTTAATATCCTTTTCAGAATCAGCCCAACGGGTAGCAATTTCATTTTCAATATTTTTCAATCGTCTTTCTGCGTCAAGCTTCAATTCTGCTGCGCGCTCTGCGTCAAGCTCAATACTCTTGCGCTTGATTTCAAGGTCTGCAAGAACTGCTTCAACGCTAACCGTTTCGCTTTTCAAGTTTTCCTTAGCGCTTTCAATAATTTCGTCGGTCATTCCAAGCTTTGAAGCTATTGCAAAAGCGTTGGATTTGCCGGGAATTCCCACGATAAGCCTATATGTGGGGCGAAGTGTGGCAACGTCAAATTCGCAGGAAGCGTTTTCAACGTTGGGGGTATGGAGTGCGTAAAGCTTTAATTCAGCGTAATGAGTGGTGCAAACGAGACGGACACCGATTTTCAAAAGCTTTTCAATAATGGAAATTGCAAGTGCCGCACCCTCTGCAGGGTCAGTACCTGAGCCTAATTCGTCAAGAAGAACCAGGGAATTATTATCAGCCTTTTCAAGAATTCCGATAATGTTTTTCATATGTGAGGAGAATGTGGAAAGGCTTTGCTCAATGCTCTGCTCGTCGCCTATATCTGCAAAAACATTATCAAAAAAGGCTACCGTAGCACCGTCCTTTGTAGGAATAAACAAACCGGATTTCGCCATAAGGCAAAGAAGGCCAACGGTTTTCAGCGTTACCGTTTTACCTCCCGTGTTGGGTCCGGTAATTATTAGCGCGTTGTACTCGGAGCCGAGGCTAACATCAATGGGAACGACCTTATCCTTTTCAATCAATGGGTGGCGCGCAGAGCGAAGCTTTACGATACCCTCTTGATTAAGCTTTGGCTTTGAAGCGTTAAGGTCGTAAGCAAATCTTGCTTTAGCAAAGGTGAAATCAAAAATAAGAGAAACCTTGTAGTTTTCAATAATATTTTCAGCAAAAGCGCCTGCTTCAACGGAGAATTCGGAAAGAATTCTTTCAATTTCCTGCTGTTCCTTTGAAGCAAGAACGGAAAGCTCGTTATTTGCCTGAACAACCTGAACGGGTTCAATAAAAAGCGTTGCGCCGCTTGAAGAAACGTCATGAACAAGTCCGCCGAACTCATTTCTGTATTCAGCCTTAACGGGAATAACATATCTTCCGTTTCTGATCGTTACGATTGAATCCTGCAGCTGCTTTTGATGAGCTTGAGAGTGAATTATACCCTCCAATGAGGAGCGAATCTTATTTTTCGCCTGCATCTGCTTGCGCCTGATATCAAGGAGCGCAGGGGACGCAGTATCAGCAACCTCTTCTTCACTGATGAAAGCCGCTTGAATCTTTTCTTCAAAATATTTATTGGGCATAAGGCGCTCTTTATATTCGGAAAAAACCTTTGCCTCCGGCTTTTCTTCAAGGAAATCGTAAAGATTTCTTGAAACACGAAGAACCAAGCCTATGTCCATAAGCTCTCTGATTGAAAGAGTAGCGCCGCTTTGAGCTCTTTTGCAGGAATTTTCAATATCACGTAAATCCTCAAACTGAGGAATTTGATATTTGATATAAAGAACCGCCGCCGCGTCCGTTTCTTCAAGAGCTTTGTTTGCATCTTCTATTTTAGCGTAAGGCACGAGGGTTTCGCAAAGCTTTTTGCCGTCTTCGGAAAGAGCAAATTTTGCAAGCCTTTGCCTTATTTTATCAAATTCAAGTGATTTAAAATTATAGTGCATTTCGTTTCCTTTCTATTCATTTGAGCCCATTTTGGAGATAAACTCCAAGGCTCTGAATCGGGTTTCGGTTTTGGCTTCCAGATATTTTTCGGAAAGGGTCGAAAGGTCTCCGAAAGCTTTTTCGCTCATTTTAAACGAATAAGAGCCTTTCCCATCAGTTGAAAGTATGTGGGTTAACGCCTTCTTCACCGCAGAAGAAACCGGGTGAATTACTGCGAACTTTTCCGTAGCGCAGTTTCCGCAGAGGAAGCCCTCTTCAAAGCTCCAATATTCAGCCGTTTTTCCGCAATCGGTGCAAATTTCAGGGTCAACGCCGTAACCGCTGAGCGCCGCAAACTTCAGCTCGTAGACAGTCTTCACTACGGCAGGTGAAATTCCGCTTTCTTTTCGGGAAAGTAGATAAAGAGAATTCAGCAGAAGCTTGAGAAAATCACTTCCGTCGGTAACATCCTCCCCCACAAGCAGAGAGATTTCAAGAAGATACTGCCCGATGGCAAGTCGGTCCATATCCTCCCGTAAACCGTAGAAGGTTTCTTTCAAATCTGCGGAACGGCAAACGGGAAGCCCTTTACTTTGGCTGAGAACAAATTCCGAATAGGAAAATGGCTGAGCAAAAAGTCCGCTCTTTTTAACCTTACGAACTCCTTGAGCGACTACCGCGATTTTCCCTCTTTCAGCGGTAAGCAAGGTCAGAACAGCGCTGCTTTCCTTGAAAGGTGCTGCTCTCAGAACTATTCCGTTCACCTTAAAATCTTTCATTTATATAACCCGTTTATTCCATAAAGTTCAATCCGTAGGAACGGATAAGACTTTCGTTATCACGCCAGTTTTCACGAACCTTAACGTGACATTCCATATAAATTTTTTGGCCCAAAAGGTCTTCAATATCAGCGCGAGCTTCAGACATTGTCTTTTTGAGCATTGCGCCCTTTTTGCCGATAATCATACCTTTGTGCTGTTCTTTTTCGCAAATAATATTGATGTTTATGTTTGAAATTGGTTCGCCCTTGGTGGTTTCAGTATCCTTGTAAACCACGGTTTCAATGGCGATACCGTGGGGAATTTCATCATAAAGATTATTAAGAAATTTTTCGCGAACGATTTCCTCAACAAGCTGGCGTGAGGTCATATCGGTAGCAATATCCGTAGGGTAAAGAAGTTCGCCTTCGTCAATATAGGGCAGAATTTCATTCAAAACTATATCAACGCCGTCTTCCCTCTTAGCTGAAACGGGAATGATTGAGGCGAAAGGATAAAGCTGAGAATATTCACCTATGGCTTCTGCAACCTCACCCTTGGGAATAATATCAACCTTATTCAAAACTAAAATTACGGGAACGCTTGAGCCTTTAAGCTTTTCGATTATCTGAAGCTCTGCCGTTCTGGGCTTTTTAGCTTCAGCCACGAAAAGAACCACGTCTACGCCCGAAAAGGCTTCCGCAGAAGTTTTTATCATATGCTCGCCCAATTTATTTTTTGGAGTATGAATACCGGGAGTATCAATAAACACCAACTGAACGTCATCATCGTTGTAAATACCGGTAACTCTGCCGCGAGTTGTCTGAGGTTTATCTGAAACGATGGCGATTTTCTCACCGATAAGTGAGTTCATAAGTGTGCTTTTACCTACGTTTGCACGCCCTACGATTGAAACAAATCCACTTTTCATTTTTTACCGTCCTTTATTTATCACGTTTTTCACCAAAGAAAAATATAAAATATATCCAAAATATTGCCGTTATAATCAAAATAGGGAAATGCGGTATTGAAAGAATCAAATTTAAAGCATTTAATAGCTTTTCAACATCGGAAAACAGCGAAATTGCCACACCCACAGCCCCTATGCTTGCAACCAGAACTGCCGCGGCTGCTGAATCCTTTGCGATTTTTGCAAAGTCGCTGTGCTTTTCAGTAATCATATTTACAGTATTTTCCAATGCGGTATTTACAAGCTCCAAGGCAGGAATCAAGGCAAGAATAATTGCCAGAACCGCGTACTGCGTAGAGGTCAATCCGTAGAGAGAAGCAAAATAAAGCACAAAATAAATGGCTGCCATATGAATTCTGAAATTTCGTTCCGTGAGGATGGCATTTTTCAAGCCGTTAAAGGCATACGCAAAGCTTTTCAAAAGCCCTTTCAATAAAATCACCGCCTAATACAATATCTCAACATACAGTATACCACACTTTTATAAGGAAGTCAATGAATAATGTTTAAAATAAAGCCCCACTTCCGAAGAAATGGGGAAATTGTGTTTATTGAATGAACATACTGTCACCAAAACTGAAGAACCTGTATTTTTCCTCAACGGCAGTTTTGTATGCGTTCATTACGTTTTCTTTACCTGCCAATGCGGAAATTAGCATAATCAAAGTGCTTTCGGGCAGGTGGAAATTTGTGATAAGTCTATCAATTACGTTAAATTTGAATCCGGGATAGATAAAAATACTCGTTTCGCCGCTTTGAGCCTCAAGTGGCAGATTTCTGCCAGCAGTTTCAAGAACTCTGCAGCAAGTGGTTCCAACTGCGGTTACTTTTTTGCCTGCGGCTTTAGTCTTTTTGATGGTTTCAACGGTGTTTTCCGGCAAAATGTAAAATTCAGAATGCATTTTGTGTTCTTCGATATTTTCAGTCTTAACGGGTCTGAAGGTTCCCAAACCAACGTGAAGCGTTACGTGGCAGATATTTACGCCCTTATCTTTCAGCTTTTGGAGCAGCTCTTCCGTAAAATGAAGTCCTGCTGTGGGTGCGGCAACGGAACCGTTGTGTTCGGCATAAACAGTCTGGTATCTGGAGTAATCCTGATCTTTAGCTGTGATGTACGGTGGCAAGGGAATTTCGCCGATTTCTTCCAGCTTTTTATTGAAATCACCATCGAAGTCGAAGCGAATCATTCTGTTACCCTCGTCAGTAATAGAGAGAACTTCTGCAGGCACGCCGCTGATAATTATTTTCGTGCCCACTTTCATTTTTTTGCCAGGTTTTACAAGACACTCCCAAACGTTTTTTTCAGCCTGCGGTCTAAGAAGAAATACTTCGATTTCCTCCTCTTTACCCTCGCGTGCGCCGAAAAGACGTGCTGGGATAACCCTTGAGTCGTTGATTACCAGGCAGTCGCCCTCTTCAAAATAATCCACAACGTCGTGGAAAATCCTATGCTCAACAGTTCCGTCTTCACGGTGGAGTATCATCAAGCGGCTTTCGTCGCGCTTTGCGGCAGGGTGCTGAGCTATAAGAGCCTCTGGCAAATCGTAGTAAAAATCGTGGAGATTCATTTATTTTAACGTTCCTTTTCGCTGTTTTTTAGTGATATTTCGTATAAAAGTATACCATATTAGTGGCGGAAAGTCAAGAAATACGGCAGTTGTCATAAAAATTTACTATTCAAGTGTTGACACTGCCGTTTATCTTTGCTATAATGTTATCATTGATAGAGGTGCGTTGACGATCAGTATCCCGAATAACCGTTTTGGGCACGGCGGGTGAAAGGCTTCATCGCCGAGGAAAAAGTTCTGCCGAAAGGGGCTTTTATCCGGTCACTCGTGTAAATAACCCTGTGACTGCTGTAAATATTTTTTGCAGAGAGCTATCCGTAATTTATAAATTTTGGTATGAGTATATTTTCATACAAGATTGTTAAAGACGGAGCTTCCGTCTTTTTTTAATTTATAAATTGGCAAATAGCATATCAATTACATATTATATAAGAGCCGCAAAAAGCGGCAGTAAGAAATGAGGATTTTTAGAAATGAAAACTTACAACGTAGGTATTATCGGTGCCACAGGTATGGTTGGCCAGAGATTTGCCGTACTTCTTGAAAACCACCCTTGGTTCAAAGTTAAAGCTCTCGCAGCTTCTCCCCGTTCCGCAGGCAAAACTTATGCGGAAGCAGTAGGTTCACGTTGGCTTCTTGAAAAGCCTATGCCCGAATCTATGAAAGATATGGTAGTAATGGACGCTACCGCTGATATTGAAAAAATCACGGCTCAGGTAGATTTCGTTTTCTGCGCAGTTGATATGAAAAAAGACGAAATCAAAGCTCTTGAAGAAGCTTACGCTAAACACGAATGCCCCGTTATGTCCAATAACTCTGCTCACAGATTCACAGACGACGTTCCTATGATCATTCCCGAAATCAACGATGACCACCTTGCTATCGTTGAAGCTCAGAAGGCTCGCCTCGGCACAAAACGAGGCTTCATCTCCGTTAAATCCAACTGCTCCATTCAGAGCTACGTTCCTGCACTTCATCCCCTTAAAAAATTCGGTATTAAAAACGTCCTCGCTTGCACGTATCAGGCTATTTCCGGTGCAGGTAAAACATTTGATACTTGGCCCGAAATGGTTGACAACTTGATTCCTTACATCGGAGGCGAAGAAGAAAAATCAGAAAAAGAACCTCTCAAGGTTTGGGGCGAAATGAAAGACGGTAAAATCGTTCCCGCTGAAACTCCCTGCATTACAACTCAGTGCCTTAGAGTTCCCGTTTCCAACGGTCATTTCGCAGCTGTTTTCGTAAGCTTTGAAAACAAACCCTCCAAAGAAGAAATTCTTCAGATCTGGAAAGAATATAAGGGTGTTCCCCAGGATCTAGAACTTCCCTCCGCACCCAAGCAGTTCCTCAACTACTTCGAAGAAGATAACTATCCTCAGGCTAAACTCCACAGAAACCTTGAAAACGGTATGGCTGTTTCCATCGGTCGTCTCAGAGAAGACACACAGTACGACTACAAATTCGTTTGCCTTTCCCACAACACTCTCCGCGGTGCTGCTGGCGGTGCTGTTGAAATGGCTGAACTTTATGCCGCAAAGGGTTATTTTGACTAATTCTACATATAAAAGGGTTTTAAAAATATGAAAAAAACAATTTTCACAGGTGCCGCTGTTGCACTTGTAACGCCGTTCCTCGAAGACGGTTCAGTAAACTACAAAAAACTTGAAGAACTCATTGAATATCAGATCTCAAACAGCACAGATGCTATCGTAGCTTGCGGCACGACAGGCGAAGCTTCCACCCTCACAGACGACGAGCACAAGGAAGTTATCAGATTCACCGTTGAAAAAGTTGCGGGCAGAATCCCCGTAATCGCAGGCACAGGCTCCAACGATACCGCATACTCCCTCGAACTTTCTCAGTTTGCAAAGGAAGTTGGCGCTGACGCACATCTTCAGGTTACACCTTACTACAACAAGACTACGCAGAAAGGTCTTATCAAGCACTTTGAATACGTTGCTGACAGAGTAGACCTTCCTATGATTCTTTACAATGTTCCCGGCAGAACCGGTATGAACATTCTCCCCGAAACTTACGGCGAACTCTGCAAGCACCCCAATATAGTTGCGGCTAAAGAAGCTAACGGCGACGTTGCGGCTCTTGTTAAGACAATGGATATCTGCGGCGACGAGCTTGATATTTACTCCGGTGATGACGGTCTTATCGTTCCCATGATGTCTCTTGGTGCAAAGGGCGTAATTTCCGTACTTTCAAACATCAGACCCAAGGAAACACACGAAATTTGCCAGCTCTTTATGGACGGAAAGATCGCAGAAAGTGCGAAGATGCAGAAGGCTTACAATAACCTCATCAATGCCCTCTTCATCGAAACCAACCCCATTCCCGTAAAAACAGCTTTGAACGTTCTCGGCTTTGAAGTAGGCGAATGCCGTCTGCCCCTCTGCGAAATGAGCGAAGCTAATCTGGAAAAACTTAAGAAGTATTTATAATTGGATGTTTTACGGGGAAACATTTTTTGTAAAAATTGTTTCCCCGTACCCCTTCAAAAAAACTTTTACCGAGCAAAGCTCAAATATAATCACGGAACAATTAACGGCTACCGCAAATCTACTTTGAAAGAAATAGCAGTAAGAACTTATAAGCCATAAGAAAACTTATATTATGTTTGATAAATAAGATTTTGTAGAGGTATTACATAATGAAAAAGTACGAATATGTTTCTGTGCATGTAGGAAGATTTATTGGAGCAAAATCAGAAGAACATAGGCAGATTATTGATGAATATGCCAAAAAAGGATTTCGATATGTAGGCTACATACCAACAGTAATCAGCGATTATGGGAAAATCAAAGATATGGATTTGGTTTTTGAGATGGATGTATAAATTCCAATTTAACTAAGAAATAAAATTAAAAAATTCCCTAACTTGCGTTTAAAAGGAGCTGTACCAATGAGCATTACGCAGACTTTTTATGATAATTTAGCGCCGCAGTATGACAAGCTGTTTCTTGATTGGGGAGCTACCACCCACGAACAGGCTCAGATTCTGCAAAAGCTTTTTGCGGATCACGGTTTTGATTC
The DNA here is from genome assembly GCA_017440085.1 of Clostridia bacterium. Classification (GTDB taxonomy): domain Bacteria; phylum Bacillota; class Clostridia; order Oscillospirales; family UBA644; genus HGM12619. Next base: position 888 of record JAFSHW010000027.1, on the reverse strand, counting down.
TACGGCTCACATTCTTGATTGCGCTTGCGGAATCGGAACTCAGGCAATAGGTCTGGCTTCACTTGGTTATAAGGTAACTGCTTCCGATATAAGCAATGTTGAAATTGCGGAAGCAAAGATCAGGTCAGAAAAAGCCCATGTGGAAATAGATTTTAAAAATGCGGATTTTCGTGACTTGTCAAGCACTTTTGCGGACCGGTTTAATATTGTGATCTGTATGGACAATGCTTTGCCGCATATGCTTTCAAGTGAAGATCTGGAAAGAGCGATAAAGAGCATAGCAGGTCAGATTAAAGAAAACGGAATTTTTGTGGGTAGTATCCGCGATTATGATGCTCTTTTGAAAGACAAACCCCCTTATTCTCCGCCATATATCCACAAAACCGAAAAAGGTCAGCGAGTTTCTTTTCAGACCTGGGAATGGAACGGAGATCATTATAAACTTATCCAGTATATAATTGACGATGACGGACCTGTTTCCGTCAGCAAGTTCGAATGCGAGTACCGTGCGACCCGCAGGGAAGAACTTACAAATTTATTTATTTTATATGGCTGTAAAAATGTAAAATGGCTTTTCCCCGAAGAAACAGGATTCTATCAGCCCATAATAATAGCACAAAAATAAAAGGAGTCCTGATTATGAATATAGAGATCTGTCCGCTGGAAAAAATAGTGATAGATTCCGCCTCAATTTATTTAGGTATGACTCAGTCCGAGGTCGAGTCTGTATTGGGCAAGGGGCAATGTGTCGGTTCAAGGCACTATTATTTCAATAACGAACTTGCGTTGGATTATAACGGCGGCAAGCTTGATTTTGTAGAATTTTTATCAGGTGCAGACGGCGTTCTTCATCCGAAGATCTATAACGTCTCTGTTTTTGAAACCAAG
>JAFSHW010000026.1 GCA_017440085.1 Clostridia bacterium | reverse complement strand
CTATCAGTATGAAAAAATTAAAGTCGGAGTTTCTTTTGGTAAAGACCTTGTAAGAAATTTCTGCAAAGCAAACCCAGAGGCTTTCACTAAGGACGAACAGAAACAGCTTTCAAACGACCTTTTTGAATTTACAAAACAGCAGATTGACGCAAAATATTCTGAATACAACAAAGCACTTTCCGATAAATTGGATAAATATCAGATATACAATTTGGCTGAATCTTGGAGCAAAGCTCACGGTGAAGTTTTGAAATTCGTAACTCTCGGCGACGACAGCGTTTGGAATAGATAACTTAATACAGAAAAAACCGAAGCGGAAAAATTTCCGTTTCGGTTATTTTTTTCAAGGTTCAACGTAAGCACCATCTTTGATTACTGCGTAGTGCAAGTGGTAGCCCAAGAGGGATTCGCTGTCTGCGGTATTCCCCGTTTTTCCAATTACGTAGCCTTTTTCTACTGACATACCTTTAATGACCTCGGGATTAACAGCCAAGGACTGATAGAGAGTTCTGGTTCCGTCTGCGTGAAGAAGAAGGACTGTGGTGCCCATAAGTCCGTCGTCGTAAACGTCTTCAACAATGCCAGATTCCGCCGCCATTACGTTGACGGAAGTTTCAGTAAGGAAATCAACTCCCTGATGAAGCCTCCAATCGCCCATACTCTCTGAGAATACGGGGGTTGACCCTGAAAAACCGTTCACTGCAACAACGTACGCTTCCTCTACCGGCTGAATAAGCTGAAGAGTTACAGTTTCCGGTTCATTTGCCGGTTCTTCATTTTCATCAGAGTTTGAATTTGCTTTGTCATCGGGAATATCAGTTTCGGTTGTTCCCACTGAAGCGGAAGGATTTTCCACGGGCCAATCGGGAACGTAACCTTCGGGAAGGACCTCGTCAAGACTTAAAGACTGTTTCCCGTCGGGAAGTTCAGGTTCTTGAATTTCTTCCCCCGACCAACTAAATGCCAAAAACGCCGCAAGACAAACCATTATGACGCTCGCTGCTAAAATTGCGTAAAAGCCTTTATCAGTAAATATTGCGGAAGCCGCCGCAGTTCTTCTGTTTCTGCTCATAAAAAACCTCCAAAAAGATAAATTTGGTTTCTGTACCCCTATTTTTACCTTTTTGGAGAATTTTATACACATAATATTTTATTTATGGAAAAGCTTCTTAGTCTGATAAATAGGCTCGCAAGTAAGCTTTATACCCAATTTACGGTAAACGTCTTCATCAACCTGAGAAAGAATTACCGTTGAATGAGCTTCACAGCCTTTGAGCAAAGGAATTTTATCAGCCGCAAGCTTTGCGGTCTTATTCTTGGTGGCACTTATGGTAAGAGCTATTAAAGTTTCGTCAGAATGAAGTCTTGGATTTCTGTTGCCGAGAGTTTTAACTTTAAGCTCCTGAATTGGCTCAATTACGCCGCGCTCAATAAGAAGAGTTTCCTTGGGAAGGTCGGAAAGAGCCTTGATTGCGTTAAGAAGAGCTGCAGAGGAAGCACCGAGAAGAGTTGAGGTTTTACCCGTTACTATTCTACCGTCGTTAAGCTCGATTGCAACTGCAGGCTGGGCTTCTGTTTCTGCAGACCTATCAAGTGCAGCTTTTACCACTTTTCTGTCGTCGGTGGTAATATTTGCCTGGCGCATAAGCATTTCAATTTTATCAAGTGCGTCACCTGTGACCTCTCCCTTACGTTTATCACAAAGTGTTGCAAAATAACGTCTGAGAATTTCATCTTTTGAAGCAGCGCGAACAGCCTCGTCGTCAACAATGCAGAACCCTGCCATATTTACCCCCATATCCGTGGGAGATTTATAAGGGCTTTCGCCGAAAATCTTTTCAAACATAGCGTTAAGCACGGGGAAAATTTCAACGTCACGGTTATAGTTCACAGCAGTTTCGCCATAAGCTTCAAGATGGTAGGGGTCAATCATATTAACGTCGTTAAGGTCAGCAGTTGCGGCTTCATATGCAAGATTTACAGGATGCTTCAAGGGAAGATTCCACACGGGAAATGTTTCGAATTTTGCATACCCTGCTTTAACTCCGCGTTTATTTTCGTGGTAAAGCTGAGAAAGACAAGTTGCAATTTTACCGCTGCCGGGACCCGGAGCCGTTACTACGACCAAAGGTCTTGTGGTTTTTATGTAATCGTTTTTGCCATAGCCTTCGTCGCTTACAATATGCTGAACGTCGTAAGGATAACCTTCAATCATATAATGGAGGTAAACGTTCATTCCCAAAGACTCAAGCTTATGCTTGAATTTAAAAGCTGAGGGCTGACCTTCAAACATAGAAATAACGATACTTCCGGTGTAAAGACCCAAGTTATTAAAAGAGTCAATAAGTCTGAGAACGTCAGCATCGTAAGTAATGCCAAGATCTCGCCTTACCTTATTCTTTTCGATGTCACTTGCGTTGATAACGATTACTATTTCAACGTCGTCACTCAAGCTTTGAAGCATTTTCAATTTTGAATCGGGTGCAAATCCAGGAAGAACTCTTGAAGCGTGGTAGTCGTCAAAAAGTTTGCCTCCGAATTCAAGATACAGTTTTCCACCGAATTGGGAAATTCTGTTTTTTATCTGCTCCGATTGCCTGCGGATATACTCATTGTTGTCAAATCCTATTTTTGTCATATGAAACTCCCATAAAAATTTGATTCATTTTTTACTTTATTTTTATCTGTGATTTATTCTATATCTAATTTTTCCAAAAGTGAGAAGCTGTTTGCAAGAAAATCTGAAAGTTCCTTAGCAGTAAGCTGCCTTTGACCGATAAGAGAAAGGGTATATATCTGCTTTGCAATCTCTTTTGTGCTTTCGTTTTCAACGTTTTTGCCCAAAAGCTTTTTAATAAGGCTGTTAGAAGTATTAAGCACCAAGGTGGAATCAAGAGGTCTTGAAGCGAAAGTATCTTCCTCTCCCTCGTGAGCCATACGGTAAAGTTTCAGCATTTCTTCGAACCGTCTGCTTTCTTCAGAAACGGTAAGAATTGCGGGAACTGTGGAATCTTTAAGCTCAGTGAAAGAAACGTTCATTCTTTCGTTAGCAGAAACTTCCTTGAAGAGCTTTTCAAAAGCTTCGTTTTTAGTTTCTTCAGTTTCGTTTTTGATAGCATCGGTTTCAGCGTCTATTCTGCTGAACTTCATTCCGCTTTCATACTGCTCCAAAGCGGTAATGAATTGGTTATCCATAAGGTGATTAAAGATGATTACGGGAATGTTCTGAGCCTTAAACATATTGATATAAAGTGCCTGCTGAGTAACATCGCTTGCGTAGTAAACTTTTTTATCCGTGCCAGCTTTTTCGAGGTATTCTTTTATGGTAAGATATTCTGTTTTTTCAGAAGTAATGGTTTTATAGAGAATTACGTCTTTAACTTTATCGTAGAATTTTTTATCTCTCATACAAGCGTATTCCACGAAGGTTTTAATATCGTCCCAGAACTTTTCATAGTTTTCTCTGTCAGTATTGAAAAGAGCATTAAGCTTATCGCATACCTTTTTAACGATATGGGCTGAAATTTTTGAAACATACTGAGAATTCTGCAAATAGCTTCTTGAAACGTTCAAGGGTAATTCGGGGCAATCGAGAACACCTTTAAGCATAAGAAGATACTCCGGAATAACTTCTTTAATATTATCAGCAACGAAAACTCTGTTATAGAAAAGCTTTATCTGCCCCTCAAGATTTTGATATTCGTGGCTGATCTGGGGGAAATAGAGAATTCCTTTAAAATTCAAGGGGTAGTCGGCATTGATGTGAATATGGAAAAGAGGTTCTTTATAATCCATAAAAACCTTGCGGTAAAAATCATTATACTCTTCGTTAGTGCACTGAGAAGGATTTTTCTGCCAAAGGGGTTCTGTATCGTTAATCGGCTTGGGTTCAACAACTGTAACGACCTCTTCACCGTTTTCATTTTTCTCTTTCTTTTCCTGAGGAGCTTCTCCCACCACTTCAAGGTAAATGGGGTAAGGCATAAATGCGCAATATTTATCAAGAATAGGAGCAATTTTTTCGCGGCTGAGGTATTCTTTTTCTTCCTCAGTCACCCTCATAATAACTTCAGTACCTCTATCGGATTTATCGCATTCTTTCATTTCGTATTCGCCGTCAGAAGTACAAACCCATTCGACTGCAGGAGCTTCTGTAAAGGATTTAGTCTTTACAGTAACGGAATCAGCAACCATAAATGAAGAATAAAAACCGAGACCGAAATGACCGATTATTCCGTCTTCAGATTTACCTGTATCGTATTTTTCAACGAAATCAAGAGCGCCTGAAAGTGCTATCTGATTCAAATACTTCTTAACCTCTTCTTCAGACATACCGATACCGTTATCAGTAACGGAAAGTGTGCCTGCGTCTTTATCAATAATTACTTTTATAACGAAATCTCCGTCAACATTTTTAGCTTCGCCGATAGCTGAAAGATGCTTTACCTTAGTAATGGCATCTGAAGCGTTGGAAACGACTTCGCGAAGAAAAATATCCTTTTCGGAATAAAGCCATTTTTTTATTACGGGGAATATATGTTGAGTCTGGACTGAAATACCGCCCTTTTCGCTCATTTTAAATCAACCTCACTTATTTATTACAAAAATTATCTATTTTAAATTATAGCACACCAAAAGAAATTTTTCAAGCCCGAAAAGGAATTAGAATTCTAAAATATTCGTGACCTTAAAAATAAAATTCATATAATGGTAAAAATATGTCCAAACACTCTTGACAAGTGAAAAAAAATAGTGTAAAATATATAGTGATCTATTATTGTTCGAAGCACGGTTAGGTGAGGCTTACATAAGAAGGTTCCATTGAACGGCATTTATTCATTCGGAAGATTCTTACGTTCACATTAAACGGGATTCGGTCAGTAAATTTATATATATTGTTATTTTAATAAGAATACCTTTAAGATAAACAGTATACATAATCCATAGACGAAAAAATCTAAAATGGAGGTGCTTACAAAAGTGATAAGTACGGTAATTGCCGTAATTATAGCTGTCGCCGTAGGAATCGTGTGCACAATAATCGGTATAGTAGCCGGTATTACGTACAGAAAAAAGATTGCTGAAGCAACTATCGGTTCCGCAGAAGAAAAGGCGAAAAACATTGTTAATGAAGCTATCAAATTAGGCGAAACGAAACAAAAAGAATTTATCCTCGAAGCTAAGGAAGAAATCCATAAAAACAGAACCGAAGCGGATAAAGAAATCAAAGAACGCCGCAACGAACTGCAGAAAATGGAAAAACGCCTTACTCAAAAAGAAGAAACTCTTGATAAGCGCGCTGATTCATTTGAAAAGAAAGAAGCTGTTCTTGCTTCCAAAATCAAAGACGTTGAGGCTCGCCAGCAAGAAATCGAAGAAATTAAAGCAGGTCAAAGAGCTGTCCTCGAAAGAATCAGCGGAATGACCGCAGACCAGGCAAAAGTTTACCTTATGGAAACTTTGGAAAACGACTTGAAGCACGAAAAAGCGCTTATGATAAGCGAATATATGAATATGGCAAAGGAAGAAGCCGAAAACAACGCAAAAGATATTATTTCTCTTGCAATTCAGAGATGTGCTTCCGACCACGTTTCAGAAACCACAGTTTCAGTAGTTTCTCTTCCCAACGATGAAATGAAGGGTAGAATTATCGGACGTGAAGGCAGAAACATCAGAGCTCTCGAACAGCTTACAGGTGTTGACCTTATTATTGACGATACTCCCGAAACTATCACTCTTTCAAGCTTTGATATGGTTCGCAGAGAAATCGCACGTATCGCACTTGAAAAGCTTATTCAAGACGGCAGAATCCACCCCACCCGTGTTACGGAAATGGTTGAAAAGGCTCGCAAAGAAGTTGAAACAACTATCAAAAAGGAAGGCGAAAGAGCTATCTTTGAAACTGGCGTTCACGGTATTCACCCTGAGCTTATGAAGCTTCTCGGTCGTTTGAGATACAGAACCTCTTTCGGTCAGAACGTTCTTAACCATTCTATTGAAGTTTCCCACATTGCAGGTCTTATTGCAGGTGAGCTTGGTGCAGACGTTACAGCTGCAAAACGAGCAGGTCTTCTCCACGATATTGGTAAAGCCCTTGACCAACAGACTGAAGGCTCCCACGTTAGCATAGGTGTTGACGTTGCAAGAAAATACAAAGAACACGATAACATCATTCACGCTATTGAAGCGCACCACGGTGACGTTGAAGCGAAATCCGTTATTGCGGCTATCGTTCAGGCTGCTGACGCAATTTCTGCTGCAAGACCAGGTGCAAGAAGAGAAGATATTGAAAACTACATTAAACGTCTTGAAAGACTTGAAGAACTTACGAGAGACTTCAAGGGCGTTGAAAGAACCTACGCTATTCAGGCAGGACGTGAAATCAGAGTTATCGTTAGCCCTGAAGAAGTATCCGATGACAGTATGATTATTCTTGCCAGAGATATTGCAAACCGCATTGAAAACGAGCTTGAATATCCCGGTCAGATAAAAGTTCACGTTATCAGAGAAAACAGAGCTATCGAATATGCAAAATAAATAAAAAGCACAGCCCAAAACTTTTTTGGGCTGTTTTTTAAAAGAAAGGAAGTTAAATATGCTAGAAATAATCCAACAGTTTGACGAGAGTCTGGCACTCTTTTTCCAAAGCATTCAAAATCCGATCACAAATATCCCGATGATTATAATTACAACGTTGGGCGACGAGGGTATTTTTTGGATAGTGCTTGCAGTTATACTTTTCTTCTTTAAGAAAACGAGAAAAGTAAGCCTTATGCTGGTTGCGGCATTGGGTTTGTGTTTAGTTTGCAATAATATGATTTTGAAAAATATTTTTTCCAGAGAAAGACCTTTCGTAGTTTTGGAATCAATAGAGCTTTTGATTGAAGCACCTTCAAGCTATTCTTTCCCCTCAGGGCACTCAGTCTCATCTTTGGCTTGCGCGACTACCCTTTTCATTACTTACAAAAACAGCCACAAATGGGTAGCAATAGGAGCTATGGTTTTGGCAGTACTTATTGCGTTCTCAAGACTTTACCTTTGTGTTCACTTCTTCACCGACGTATTGGTTGGATCACTTTTGGGCGTCGTTTTGGGAATTGTTGCTGTTTATGCAATAAATTTCGCGGAAAAGAAATGGATTCAGCTCAAGAAAAAATAATTGAATAATATTACGTTAAGAACCCTACGAATTTGTCGGGTGCTTTTCCTTGCAAATTTTAAAAATTTTAAAAATTCCCCATTTTTACGACCCGATATGTGAAAAATTTCAAAAAAAAAAACGATCTATTATTGACAAACACTGACAAATATGATATAATATAAGCAAGCACAAATAACATAAAACAATATTCAAAGGAGATGTATCACATGGACTTTAAAAAAGCACTTTTAACCTTAGGGCTTGCAACGGTTATGCTGACAGCTGCTTGCGGAAATGAACAGGCAGAACCCGTTGAGCTTGCGGCGTTCAACGAAGCTGAAACTAACTCATCTAAAGTGGTTGAAATGATTGACGCAATTACCGCGGTTGACTTTACAACAGAAGCTGCTATTGACGATGCATTTTTGGCGTACTGCTCACTTACAGACTCGAACAAAGAGAAAGTAACCAATTACGAAAAATTGGAAGAGTACAGAGCACAGCTTGCAAAGCTTTACAACACGGAAGTTAAGCAAGGCGAAAGAATGGATAGGTCGAAAATAAATATCGGCACATACTGCGTTTACGCCCCCTGTTATACTGACGAGGGAATTAAAGCGATTGCTGACTGTGGAATTGACTTCCTTACAAACCCGGGCTACAACGATGGACTTTTTGACCTTTTAGAAAAGTATAATTTAGGAGCCTTCGTTTCAGGAGTCGTTCCCGGTTGGTATACAGGTGGTGACGTTGGAGGAACAACAAATGCAGGTACGATGAGCTCCAGCAATCCGCTGACAGCATATGACAATGGTATCGAATCTTTCGTTGACAGAGATTGCATTTGGGGTATTGACGTAGGTGACGAACCATGGACCGTAGACCTTCCCCACTTCGGAGACGTTATTGACCATCTGATCGAAGGCTTCCCCGGAAAGGCTATTTACCTTAATCTTCTTCCCGGCTTTGCTAACGGCGCTGAGGCAACGGATAAATATTTGGAAACTTACGTTGAAAACGTAAATACAGACTATATCTGCTACGACCACTACGTTTACGCTTATCTGAGAAGAACACATGAGGAAAACTTCGATTTCTTCTTGGGTGACCTTCAGCACGCACAGAAAATCTGCAATGAAAACGACAGAGATTTCTGGATAGTTCTCCAAGCAAACTCGAATTTCGACAGACCTCTTACAGAAGATGAAATCAGAATTCAAGCAAGTCTTGCGCTGACTTACGGCGTAAGAACCATAAGCTGGGCATGCTGGCAGGCCGGTTGGTTCAACTATAATATTGCAGATTCAAACGGAAACCCTACTGAGGTTTACGATTACGTAAAAGCAGTAAACGAAGAGATTCATATTATCTCCCCCGTGATTTCAAGATACGATAGCGTAGTTTCAGGATTTATCGGCAAAGATCCCAAAGTTCTTTCTTCAAATGTCAACACTGACGCCCCCACACCCGTGGCTGAATTTAAAGCTTCAGAGATAGAAAACTGCAGCATTTCTGAAATCAAAACAGATGAAAACTCAATGATTTTTGCAGGATACTTTGAAAAGAACGAGGGTGAAGGCTCTGCTGTAATGTTCACGAATACTTCCGATTACTATTGCGCAGAAAACCCCGTATCAATAGTTTACTTCACAGTAAAAGATGCGGAAGCGAAGGTTATGGCTTACTATAATGGTGAAGCTTTCGAGCCCGAAAACCTTGAAAACGGTCAGTATAAAATCAGCATAAGAAATTCTGACAATATTTTGGTAACAATAGGATAAAAATTAACGAGAACTGACGGTTAGAATCCGTCAGTTCCTTTTTTAATCTTAAATTTTTGCCAATGAAAACGTATAAATCGGAATTTTTGGGAGAAAATGAAAACACAGAGCTCTGAATTTAAACCGATAGGATAAATTCAAAATGAAAAAAATATTTTGTTTAGCACTAATAATCGCCTTAATTTCCGCTTTTGCCGCTGAAACATTAGCATACAATGGTTCCGATTTCAGAATCAAAACTTTTACTCAAAATCGTCAATTGAGAATGGTAAAAAAAGATATTTTTCAAAACCCTGCTTATTTAATTGAAACACCTGAGGAAGAATACGTTGAACCAAATTTAATCGTAGTTGACAGCCGCCAGGTTTCAGTTAAATATGAACTTTGGATAGTAAAAATATTCAAAGATATTTTCAAACTAAATTAGCAGTTTTCCAAAGGCTTAAAAAACTCAACTTCTTCCCCGTCGGGACCGTAACAGAATGCAATGCGAGCTTTGAATCCGGGATTTCCTTTAATTTCCAGAGTTTCAGGCTCCATTTTTATTCCGTAACCTTCAGCTCTTACCTTTTCTATAAAAGAATCGGGGTCATCTACTGAGAATGCAATGTGAATGTAAGGGCTTGTGAAAACATCGCACTTGCAACCTCCTGCAAAAAGTTCAATGGCGGATCCGTCTTCTGCCACAAGCATAGCGGCACGCTCGTCACCTTCACCCCACAAATTGCGAAGTTTAAGACCGAGAAGCTCCGTGTAAAATTTATAAGAGCGTTCAAAATCGGAAGCCTTTACGGCTACGTGATGGAATCCTTTAATAATCATTTTAATCATTCCTTTGATTTTTTCTTTTATTATACCATATTTATGGAAATTTTGCAATATAAAATCTCAAAAAACAGAATATTCACAAACTGTTTGTAATAAAAATCCTATTTTTGCCGTTGACAAAAGCACAATTATGTGGTATTATATAAAGTAGACTAATGAAAGGACTCTGAAAAATGAATTTTAGTTTAAAAACTGACAGCAAAGAGTTGAACATCGCGTATATTGTAGTTGTCAGCATAATTTTTGTATTAACGCTGGTGGCTTTTTCTTTGATATTCGTTTTAAACCCCAACATAACAGATGCAAACATCGATAACCCCGGAGATAAGCAGGATGAGGTAAAATACGATGCTGAAACTGCGGCAAAAATTTTCGATTTAAAGAACACAATAGAGCTTTACGACGATATGCTTTCCGATAGATTTTTACTCCTTGTAAATAAGCAAAATCCATTAAAGGAAGATTTTGTTGCGGAAAATTTGGTTCAGACGGTTACGAACCCTGCGGTAAAACTTAACGAAACGGTTGCAACAGCACTTCAAAACTTTATTGACGCAGCTGCGCAGGAAGGAATAGTTTGCACGATAGTTTCAGGTTACAGAACAAAAGACGACCAGGAAAGCTATTACAATGAAACATTCCAAAGCAATATGAACGCAGGATACTCTAAGGAAATTGCTGAAAATATGACGAATCTCGTTATTGCAAAAGCAGGTGAAAGCGAATCTGAAACGGGGCTTACAGTTGAAATAGCAACAAGAAGAGGAATGACCATTGAAGAAATGGAAGAATCCGACCTTTATAAATTTGCAAAAGAAAATATGTATAAATACGGTTTCGTACTCAGATACCCACAAGGCAAGGAATCTATAACGGGCTACAATTACTCCCCATTCATTTTCAGATACGTGGGTTCTACGGGAGAAACAAACCACGCACAATACATATTTGAAAAGAACTTAACTCTTGAGGAATACACTTATTACCTTGCTAATAAAAAGGCTGAGGCAAAACAGAGCCTTGATATTCTGGAGAGCCAGTTTGAAAAATAAAATACAAAATGAAGCATCTGATAAAAAATATCAGATGCTTTTTGTTTTATTTAAATCCTTTGTCGAGTTATAAGCCGAGTTCTGTTACGAGTTGCCTCGCTCGCGGTCATCTATCTCGAACATATGTTACCATATGCCTCTATCTGCCTCTAAGACTGATGGGCGCATTGCGCTTTAAACGCTGTCTTTTCTGCGGCATTTCTCCGAATAGGGTTTACACAGCAAGCGGTGTTACCATCGCCCCGGTGAGCTCTTACCTCGCCTTTTCACCATTACCCGAAATCGGGCTGTTCTTTTCTGTTGCACTGTCCCGGAAGTTGCCTTCGGCGGACGTTATCCGTTATTCTTGCCCATAGGAGCTCGGACTTTCCTCAGAAGCGACCTTTCGGTACTGCTTCCGCGATCGCGCGCCCGGCAAAGGAATTTAAGCAATATAAACTTAGTGTTTGAAATGTCTTTCGCCTGTGAAGAGCATTGCTATACCGTATTCGTTACATTTATCAATAGATTCCTGGTCTCTGATAGAACCGCCGGGCTGAATGATAGCTGTAATTCCTGCAGCGTGAGCAGCTTCTACGCAGTCGGAGAATGGGAAGAACGCATCGGAACCAAGTACTGAACCTTTAACCTTTTCGCCGCCGTACTTAATAGCAAGTTCAAGGGCTGTGATTCTGTTTGTCTGACCGGGTCCTACGCCGATAGTAGCTTTATCGGAAGTAAGTACGATTGCATTGGATTTTGTATGCTTAACAACTTTCCAAGCGAAGTCAAGAGCTTTTCTTTCTTCTGCTGTGGGCTGTCTGTTTGTAACGCATTTTGGTTCGCCTTCGTAGAGTGAGCAGTCGAGTTCCTGAACGAGAAGACCTCCTGCAACCTTCTTCATATCAAGCATATCGGGAGTGTTGGACTTTCTGATAGCGGGAAGCTTGAGAAGTCTGAGGTTCTGCTTCTGTTTGAGGATTTCAAGAGCTTCATCTGTGAAATCGGGAGCGACTATGATTTCAAGGAAAATTTTAACCATTTCAGCAGCAGTAGCAGCATCAACAGTTTCGTTAACAGCAACGATACCGCCAAAAATGGAAACCTTATCAGCTTCGTAAGCGTTCATATATGCTTCGTAAATGGAATCGCCGATACCTACGCCGCAGGGGTTAGCGTGTTTAACTGCAATAGCGGCTGTGTCGTTCTTGAATTCTTTGAGAAGATCAAGAGCTCCGTTTGTATCATTGATATTATTATAGGAAAGTTCTTTACCCCAGAGCTGCTCTGCAGCTGCAAGAGTACCTTCATAGTGACCGATCTGACGGTAGAAAGCTGCTTTCTGGTGGGGATTTTCGCCGTAACGCATTTCCTGAACTTTTTCAAATGTAAGAGTAAGGTTGTCCGCAAGAGGAGATTTACCCAACTGTTTT
>JAFSHW010000025.1 GCA_017440085.1 Clostridia bacterium | reverse complement strand
TTATTTCGATGGTCAGAACATATCAGCCCAAAAAGAGACAGAGAAGCAAAGTTCACGGCTTCCGTAAGAGAATGAAGACAGCTAACGGAAGAAAGGTTTTGGCGAGAAGACGCGCAAGAGGCAGAAAGCAGCTTTCTCTCTGATTCTAAAAAAAAAATAAATTCGGAATCGGAAATTTTTTAAAGAAAAATTTTGTACGGCAGGTGTTGGCTTTTAAAGAAAAAGTCAGCTCTGTCGTATGTCCTATGCATTCCGAAAATCTAAAAAACTGAGTAACTGCTGTTATGAAAAATACGGAAACAATTACCGAAAATAAAATATTCACCAGACTCTACGGTAAGGGTAAAAGCCAGGTAAGCGGCACTTGTGTCGTTTACTTCAGGCAGAATAATCTGAAACTTAACCGATTGGGGCTCACAAGCACGAAGAAGATAGGTTGCGCCGTAAAAAGAAATCGTGCAAGAAGAGTCATCAGAGAAGCGTACAGGCTTTTGGAGGACAAGCTGAGGGTAGGATACGATATAGTTATCGTAGCTCGCACTAAGGCGACCTCAGTGCCTATGTTTGCGGTGAAAAACGATCTTGAAAAGGCGTTCAAAGCCTGCGGTCTAATGAAGGTTTCTGAAAATAACGGCACTGACACCGCGGAGTAATCTTTCCGCTGTATGAATGCAGAAGATATTTGTTATATTAATCGAGTTCTATAGAAAACACATATCACCGTATACGCCTCCATGCTGCAAATACGTTCCCACTTGCTCGGAATACGCATTGCAAGCGTTTGAAAAGCACGGTTTTTTTAAAGGACTGTTGCTGTCTGCATGGAGGATATTGCGCTGCAACCCCTTTAGTAAAGGTGGTTACGACCCCGTTCCGGAAAAGAGTGTCAGTTTAATTAAAAGAATAACGAACGGGAAAAACAAATAATTGTACTGAATAAGGAGAGTATTTCAGCGAGATGGGAAACTTAATGGACATCATCAACGTACCACTTGCGCTGCTGTTGAAGCTGTGCTATATGATAGTAAATAACTATGGCGTTGCGATCATTTTGTTCGGTGTTATCACGAAAATCCTTCTTTTTCCTCTTGGAATTAAGAGTGAAAAAAGCAGACTTCAGCAAGTCGCAATGCAGCCTAAAATCAATGCGCTTCAGCAGAAATTCAAAGGAAATACCCGTGACCCCAAGTATAACGAGGAGCTTCAGGCGCTTTACAACGCAGAAGGCTTCAGCCCCTTTGCCGGCTGCCTTCCTCAGCTGATTCAGCTTCCTTTGATCCTCGGTCTTTGGAACGCTATCAGACAGCCCCTCACCTATATCAGCGGTTTGGGTCAGAAAACTCTTTACACCATAGTTCATACTCTTTATGATAACGGTGTAAGCCATATCGTCACCGCTTTCGAAGGCAAAGCAGTAGACGGTGTTCTTCCGACAGATACTGTCATCAATTGGCTCAAGTCAAACGAAATCAGACTTGCCACAATTCTTAACGAGGGCTCTAATATGGATTTGCTTTCAGGAATCGAAAGCTTGGAAAACTTTGAGCCTATCAATATGAGCTTCTTCGGTCTTAACTTGGGTATGCAGCCCTCAGACTACGGTATTCTTGCTCTTACCACGCTTATCCCCATTCTTTCAGGCGTAACGTCATTCCTCGGCGGATTCCTCAGCCAGAAAATCAACGGTATGTCTAACAACAGCCAGCAGAACGCAAGTATGAATTCAATTCTTTATATTATGCCTCTCGTATCTATTTGGCTCGGTTATTCCTTCCCCATAGGCGTAGGTATTTACTGGATTACTTCCAACCTTCTTAATATGCTCCAGACTTTGCTTCTTAAAGTGGTTGTTAAGCCACCTAAGCAGGAAGTAAAAGCTAAAAAGGAAAAGAAGCTTAATTACAATCAAATCGAAAAAATGAAACGCGAAGGAACTTGGACTGACGCTATCGAGGTTTCCGCAGAAGAGCAGAACGAAGTAAAGTCCGAAAATTCCGATAAAAAATCTAAAAACTAAGTTTTGCAAATTCAGAAAGGCGAAATATAAATGGAAAATATTTACACCGGCAAAACGCTTGAAGCAGCTCTTGAAAATGCTGAAAAAGAGCTTGGTATAAACAAAGAAGAATTTACTTACGAAATTTTGGAATACCCTTCCAAAGGTTTTTTGGGAATCGGCTCTAAGCCTGCAAAAGTAAGAATTTCTTACGAAGTTTCTCCCGAAAAAATGATTGAAAATTATATCAACGGTCTTTTCGCTCTCTGCGGAATCAGTGGCCACACCATCAATACTTCCATTGACGGCGAATACGTAAACGTGCAGGTTGACGGCGAAGAAGCTTCCCTTTTCGTTACAAAGCAGTTCGACACCGTTGAAGCTATGCAGATGCTCATTTCCCTTTCCATCAATAAGGAATTGGATAAGCACTACAAAGTTTCTCTTAACATCAACGATTACAAAGAAAAGACTAAGACAAGACTTGAAGCTCTTGCAATGAAGATTGCTGACCAGGTTCAAAAATCCCACAGAAAAGTTACTCTTAACGCAATGAGCTCCTACCAGAGAAGAATCATTCACTCCAAGCTTCAGGATGTTGAAAACATTACCACTTTCTCCGTTGGCGAAGAACCCAACAGAAAAGTAGTTATCGCTTACAACGGCCCCGATGCTGAAAGAAAGCCCCGCAAATTTACCCCTCCCTCCGAAAGAAAGGGCGACTTAAAAAAAGGCGGTAAAAAAGGCGGAAATAAAAATAGAGGCGACAGAAAACCCAAGGAATTCGTTCCTCAGGAAATGTCTCCCGACGTGAAACCTTTCTTCCCCATCTATAAACCCGAAGACCAACAGTAAGGTATAAAAATCAAATGCACTTTCCAAAACGGAGAGTGCATTTTTTTGCTCTTAATTTAATTATATTTATTCGCTGAGAAAATCCTCTCTGCCCAAAATATTTACGTATTCAGGGTCGTAGTAATCATTGTAGGTTGCCCAAAGTGAACCGTCGGATTTTTGGACGAGAATATTCCAAGGATTAGAGCTTGCATAAAAATCAACTACATCAGTAAAAAATTCTGCTTGAGTTACTACCGTATAAATTTCTTTATAATATTCTTTTTCAGACGGATTTAATTCGGAAGAATCATAATCCAACCCTTTTCCCGGATAATCACCTATCAAAAGTCTTCCGTCAAATGTAAGAGCTACGGGTACGGGAGACGAGAAATCTAAAGTTTCAATTATATCAATCATAACCACGTTTTCATGATTAAAATCAGTTCCTGCAGAAAAAACTTTACCGTCAGATGTAAGAGCGAGAAGAACTTCACCAGAGGCATCGATGTCCACAACATCTTTCCACTCAGATACTTCAGGATAGCAATCGCAAGAAACCGTACCATCCTCATTTAAAATAACGTCATAGGAGTCTACTGTATGATATACCGAGTCGAAAATTATAAATGATACAATATCAGTTTTGATTTTTTCAAGTTTATCGGTCTCAACAACTTCTTTTTCATAAGCAGAAATTGTCAAACGGTCTTCTTTTTGCAAAAAGTCTTCACTTTTAAGATATGCATCGTATCCTCCGTCATAGTCTCCACCGTGTAATTCGTGGGGAACTTCATTAACCGTATAAAGATTTCCGTCATTTGCGTATATTTTTACTAAATAGTCAAGCTCAATGTCTATTTTCCAAATTCCGCAACCTGTGTTTAATTGAGCTAAAACTTCCGAGGTAGGATGTAATTCCCTTTGTTTTTCAGAATCTTCCAAGTCCACGAAAGTTCCGTCAGAACATTCCACAAATCTATTACTGTGAATAAAAACGGCATTTTTTATCTCAGAAGCATTTTCAGCAACGTTCATTTGATATTCATTTGAAGGTTCTAGCAAATACAACACTTCACCGTTCACAATAGCAAGACTATGATAGCCGCAGAAAAAGGTTCTATTTCTCCTATTGTCGAAATCTTCAACTAATACAGAGTTCCCACAGGCTGTTATCAAAATAAAACAAAGAATTAAAAGGGATATTTTTATTTTATTTTTATTTTTTCTCATCAAGAATTCACCTTAAAATAATAGATATTTTTAATATTAGAAAAACGATACGTTGGATTATTCTCCATATAATCTTTAAGTTCCCAACCGCAGTAATTAGTGCTTGGATTTCCTGGATCATATACATAATACAACCCAGTAGACTGTTCTTTTACTACAACAACCGCGTGCTTTGCATTTCTTCCAAAAGAAAGAATAACTCCACCAATAATTGGAATATAGCTTTCCAAACTATCAAGTTGAGCCTTTAACTCATCATAGTCATTTACAATAATATCTTTTATAGCGCCATCCGTTAAACCAAAAGCACGAGAAATATCGTAGTAACTTTTTAACCCAAATGTAAGTCCTTCTTGAATTATTCCATTAAATTATTTATTTCTGATATTCAGCATAAGCACTGCCACGTATGAGGCGAAGCCGTGGTTGCAGCTGGCGGTGTCGCCCACGTGCTCCCACAAAGTTCCGGTTTTTTCCGCCATATAGAGGAAATATCCGCGGATTTCTTCCATAACTTGGTCGTAAAGTCCGTTTTGGTAAAGAATTTCAAGGCGCAAGTAGTTACCGATGAAGGCGTTTGCAGGGTAAATTTTCGGATATTTGCCCTCTTTTTCTCTGTTGGGACCAAACTCTTCGCAGAGAATTTTCCACAATTTTCCGTGAGTCTGTGGATTTGCAACGCCGAAGAAGAACATATAATATTGGCAAACCTCGGTGCATTCCCCTGAAAGGACAAGCTCTCCTGCCTCGTTTCTTACCATATTATCGCAGAAAAAGCCGTCAACCATAGCATTTTCGCGAATATAGGTGCGAATTTTTTCAGCCTTTTCAAGAAGTTCAGGCTTTCCGTAGAGCTTACCCGCGGACTCCAACATTTTGGAGTAAAGGGCGTTTGTGGGGAAGTTTATGTCCTGCACAAAATCACCTGCTTTTGACCATTCAACCATAATCCACTTATCCAATTTTTCCAAAAGTCCGTCAGAATTTTCATATTTGGTGAAAAATTCGCAAAGATTAAGGGCTCTTTCTTTTGCCGCGTCAATAAGTGCTCTGTCGCCGGTACGCTTCAGATAATCTTCAAGTTCCACCACGAAAAACATCGCCCAGTTGGGTATGTAGTCGGTGTTCGCCTGGTCGGCAGGATAGCACATAGGCAGCATTCCGTGAGGAAGGTATGGGAAGTCCCCATCTTTGTGAATAAAATTCATCAAAAATGCGCGTTCCACTTCATTTTTCCCTGTAAACGCAAGCTCTGATCGCCCTGTGAAAAAGCTATCGCAAAGCCAACCTGCGCGCTCACGGGAGGGGCAGTCCATAAAAATATCGTAGGTGTTCTGGCGGAAGGTTTCGATTGCGGCGGCGTAAATTTTTTGCTCCGCTTCGTCTTCTGAATTGAACTTTTGAGCAATTTCACCGTAGCCAACGCGGCAAATTCCTGCGCTTTTTACCTTAATTTTGCCGCCCACAGCAGAAATCTGCATATATCTGAGGGAATATGGCTCTTCCGTTTGAACGCTGTATTCGCCCTTTTCAAGCTGAATTTTAACTATATTGTTTGCGGTCAAACGGAGAGGGTCTACTGTTTCACCATTCATAACTTCGTCGAAGGAAACGTAAATTTCGCAGTTTTCCATAGCTTCAACTTCAAGGTTAATAAAGCCCGTCAGCTCCTTGCTCATATCAATAATTGCAAATTTTCCGCTTTCTACTGCGAAATTTTCAGCGGGAAGACTGCATTTTTCCGTTATTTCATAGTTTTTGGAGAAATATTCTTCCAAAACGTTGCATTGCAGCTCCTCAAGAGGGTATGCGTTGAAGTCCCAACGTGGGCTCTGCCAGCGAAGAAGTTCTTCATCGAATTTTCCCGCTGTAATAACGCCTTTTTTAATAATTTTTTCACCCTTTACGATGGGGTATTCAGGGTAATACAGGTCTCTGGGAAGCAAGCTTTTCTCTTCAAGCAGGGCAACTTCAACCTCATCGTGACCTGAATTTTCCGGGTCAGTATTAAATTTTGAATTTATCTGATTTAAATAAAATGCGTCTGTAAAAGGTCTTTGGAAAGAGTAACGCAGTACTTTTTGAAGGCGTTCTTCAAGAATTACGCATTTAAAACCACCATTTTTGCCTGTGAAAGCGGTAATTTCTCCGCAATTTTCGATTTCAGCCTGCAAAAATGCGGGAGCAAAAGCGGAAGCGTAGTTTAAACAAAGGGAAGAAAGCAGGTGAATCACTATAAAATTACGCTTTTCCGTTAAATATTTACCAATTTTGAGTTCATCAACCTTAAATTTGCCGTGGCAAGTGCGCGCAGGGCCGTGGTGAATAAGCTTTCCATCGATAAAAATTTTATATTGTGTGCAACCGGTAATTCTCAGAATTGCGTCGGCGCAGCAGCCTACTTCGGCATAAAAACCGGCAAGGACGTTCATTTCATTTTCGTGACCCGCAGGAAATACGGGCAATGCTTTTTTGAACATAGCGTTAACTCCTTTTTTTGTCATATTAGTTTATTTCCCCACGCAGAAGCGTGAAAAAATATTCTGCAAAATGCTTTCAGAAGCGGTTTCGCCCGTCAGCTCGCCCAAAGCGGAAATTGCCTGCTCCACGTCGTAAAGGAGTGCGTCTGGGGTGATTCCCATATTTGCAACGGCGTTTTCCAGGGAAGCGACTGCACGGCAAAGGACTTCGTATTGGCGTGTGTTGGTCATAAAGCTTCCGTCGGAGGGAGCGTTGAAGGCGAAAGAATTTTTTATGAGCACTTCCAATTCTTCCAAGCCTGTCTTATTTTTTGCGCTGATTTCAACGGTATTTTCGAATCCGCTTAAATCGTAGCCGTGGGTTTCCGCAAGGTCTGTTTTGTTGATAACGGCGATTTTCACACCGCTGAGCTCCTTAACTTTTTCAATAATCTCCCGGTCGTCGTCGTTCATTTCTCTTGAAGCGTCAAAAACGCAGATTATTAGGTCTGCCTGCTCGAGCTGCTCGTAAGATTTTTTCACACCGATTGACTCAACCACGTCATCGGTTTCACGGATACCTGCAGTATCCGTAAGCACCAGCTTCAAGCCGCCGCAAACCACCGTTTCTTCAACCACGTCGCGGGTGGTTCCTGAAATATCGGTGACTATACTGCGGTCGTAGCCGGCAAGAGCGTTGAGCAAGCTGCTTTTGCCCACGTTGGGCGTACCTGAGATTACCGTTTTCACGCCACCGCTGACGTATCTTCCGTAGGAGTAGGTGTCCATAATCTTTCTGCCGTCATAAATGGCGGTATTTATGGCGTTTTTTATTTCTTCGTATTCAGTATCTTCAATTTCATCGTCGGGGTAGTCAATAAATGCAAATAATTTTGCTGAAAGTTCTACCAATGGCTGGCGAATATTTTTGATTTTCTGAGCCATTGCACCTCCGAGAGTCTTCACTGCATTTGCCGCTTCGCTTCTTGTTTCCGCGTCAATAAGGTCGATTATTGCTTCCGCCTGAGTTAAATCAAGCTTTCCGTTAAGAAATGCGCGCTGGGTAAATTCTCCATTTTTTGCGGGAACTGCGCCGTTTTTTGCCAAAAGCTCGGAGATAGCGGAAATAACGACGGCTCCCCCGTGGCAGGAAATTTCAACGGTGTCTTCCCCGGTAAAACTTTTTGGACCGCGGAAAATTGCAAGCATTACCTCGTCAATTTTTTCTTCGCCGTCCATTATAAAGCCATAATAAAGCCCCTGAGCCGCAGAGGAAATATCACGGGAAAAAATTTTATTAACTATATCAACAGCCTTCCCGCCAGAAACTCTGATAACTCCGATTGCGGAGCGTTGAGGTGCGGTGGAAAGGGCAAAAATTGTGGAATCTGAGTAAAGCATAGTAGTCTCCATTCCGGCCACCTTTGCGGAGGCGCAAATACTTCATTTTTTTCTTACTTCATAAATTCCGCGAAGGATAATTTCCTTAGCTCGAATTGCTTTTTCTTTGGAAGTCTGTGGCGTGCCCTCAAGGGGGTAGGGGAGACCGAGATTTTCGTATTTATGTACTCCCAAGGTATGATACGCCAAAACGTCAAGGCTTTTAACTGTTTTCAAGCCGCCAATGAATCTGCCTAAATTTAAAAGGTCCTCTTCTCCATCGGTAATTTTTGGAACTATCACGTGGCGTACCGTAGTTGGAACTCCCTTTTCGCTGAGAAATTTTGCAAAGTCTAAAATATTTTTATTACTTTTCCCCGTAAGTGCTAAATGCTTTTCGGGGTCAATATGTTTAATATCAAGCATTACTAAATCGGTAAATTGTAGTAGTTTTTCGGTTTTTTTGAAAATTTCAGCGTTATTTCTGTTGAAAACTGCTCCGGAGGTATCCAAACAAGTGTGAATTCCCGATTTTTTAGCCTTTTCAAACAGCTCTGTAAGGAAATCTATTTGAACCATAGGCTCTCCACCTGTGGCAGTAATGCCGCCTTTGGAGTAAAAAGCCTTATTTTTATTGTAAATCGCTAAAATTTCTTCAACCGATTTCTCTTCGCCGCCATTGCCGTGCCAAGTTTCCGGGTTGTGGCAATAAAGGCAACGTAAAGGGCAGCCTCGGAAAAAGACTACTAATCTGATTCCGGGGCCGTCAAGTGTTCCGAAGCTTTCAATTTGCTGAATAATGCCCTTCATTTTGCCGCCTTTCAGCTTTCAGATGCTGTCGTGGAAAGTTCTTGCAATAACCTCGTCCTGCTGAGCCTTGGTCAACTTGATGAAATTTACTGCGTAACCGCTGACACGAACAGTCAGTTGGGGATATTTTTCGGGGTGTTTTTGTGCGTCAAGAAGTGTTTCCTTTGTGAAAACATTTACGTTTAAGTGGTGGCCGCCTTTCTGAACGTAGCCGTCCAAGAGAGCCACAAGGTTGTCTATCTGATTTTTTGTTGCTGCCATTGTGATTTCTCCTTTAATAAAAATTTAGTTTGTATCATCTAATCCTTCGAAAAGTGTGGGTGAAACGCAAGCACCGGGTGCGCAACAAGCGTCCACGTCAAGGTCGCCTGAGAAAATTCTGTCATCTTTGCCCAACGCGCCGGGGATAATTGAGAAGGTGTTTGAAATACCGTCTTGAGCGTCAAGGAAGGAAAGTTTGGAAACTGATGCCAAAGATGCAACCGCACCGTGGGTATCTCTTCTGTGCATTGGGTTTGCGCCGGGAGCGAAAGCTTCGCCGCCTTTTCTGCCATCGGGCGTGGATCCCGTTGCCTTACCATAAACTACGTTAGATGTAATGGTAAGAATAGAAGTTGTGGGGATACTTTGCCTGTAAGTGTGATTTTTGCGGATATGCTCCATAAAAATATGGACAATATCCCTTGCGATGCTGTCAACTCTATCGTCGTCGTTTCCATATTTGGGGAAATCTCCTTCAACTTCGTAGTCCACAGCCAAGCCTGTTTCGTCTCTGATTACCTTAACTTTTGCGTATTTGATAGCGGAAAGTGAATCGGCAACGACAGAAAGACCAGCTACACCCGTTGCAAACCAACGCTTAACGTTTTTATCGTGGAGTGCCATTTGCAACTTTTCGTAGCAATATTTATCGTGCATATAGTGGATTACATTGAGAGTGTTTACGTAAACTTCCGCAAGCCACTGCATCATAGCATCGTATTTGTGCATAACCTCGTCATAATCAAGGTATTCTGATTTAATTGGAGTAAATTCCGGGCCAACCTGCTTGCGTGAAACTTCGTCAACGCCACCGTTGATTGCGTAAAGCAAGCATTTTGCAAGGTTTGCTCTTGCACCGAAGAACTGCATTTCCTTCCCGATTTTCATAGAGGAAACGCAACAAGCGATTGCGTAGTCGTCGCCTCTTGTAATTCGCATCATATCGTCGTTTTCATACTGCAAGGAAGAGGTTTCGATTGAAATTTTCGCGCAGTAACGCTTGAAGTTTTCGGGGAGTCTCGTGGACCAAAGAACAGTAAGGTTTGGTTCGGGGGCAGGACCAAGGTTTTCCAAGGTGTGAATGTAGCGGTAAGTCATTTTAGTAACCAAATGTCTGCCGTCAACAAGCATACCTGCCAAGGATTCCGTTACCCACTGTGGGTCGCCTGAGAAAAGCTCGTTGTATTCGGGAGTTCTTGCAAATTTAACCAAACGGAGCTTCATAATGAAATGGTCGACCATTTCCTGAATCTGCTCTTCCGTGAAAGTGCCGTTTGCAAGGTCTCTTTCAGCGTAAATATCAAGGAAAGTTGCAGTTCTGCCCAAAGACATTGCCGCACCGTTCTGCTCTTTAATTGCGCCCAAATAACCGAAGTAAAGCCACTGAATCGCTTCCTGAGTGTTGCGAGCAGGGAGTGAAATATCAAAGCCGTAGCTCATAGCCATTTCTTTAAGCTGCTTCAAAGCGCGAATCTGCTCGGAAAGTTCTTCTCTATCGCGGATAATTTCTTCATACATTGTGGAGCGAGTAGTTCTCTTCTGCTCTTCTTTATCTTCAATAAGTCTGTCAACACCGTAAAGGGCAACGCGGCGGTAGTCACCGATAATTCTGCCTCTGCCGTAAGCATCGGGGAGACCAGTGATGATATGGCTGCTTCTGCAAGCTCTCATTTCGGGGGTGTAAACGTCAAAAACGCCTGCGTTGTGGGTTTTTCTGTGAGTTTTGAAAAATTCGCTGATTTCGGGGTCAACGGTGTATCCGTTATCGGAGCAAGCTTTTTCCGCCATTCTGATGCCACCGTAGGGCATAAGCGCACGTTTGAGAGGTTTGTCCGTCTGGAAACCTACGATTTTTTCCTTAGTTTTATCCAAATATCCGGGGCCGTGGGATGTAATGGTGGAAATTACTTTCGTATCCATATCAAGCACGCCGCCGTGTTCTCTTTCCTTTTTAAAGAGGTCAAGAACCATATTCCAAAGTTCATTAGTATCTTCGGTAGGGCCTTCAAGGAAGCTTTCGTCGCCGTCGTAGGGTGTATAGTTGTGGTTGATGAAGCTTCTCAGGTTAATTTCTCTTACCCAGGTTCCCTGTTCGAAACCTGCCCAGCCTTCGTAAACATTATTCATTGAATTTCAACCCTTTCTTTGTGTATCTATTCAGAGTATATTGTATCATATATTTTAAAGAAAATCAAGATAAAATATAGTAAATTTTTATTTCTTAAGTATAATTATAATCAAAACGGCTGCATACATTTGCAACCGTTTTAAACAAAATTATTAAATTATCGGTTTATTCGCCCGCGCCGCAGCACTTTTTGTATTTTTTTCCGCTTCCGCAGGGGCAGGGGTCGTTTTTACCCACCTTTTCCGCAGCAGTTTTTCTTACGGGAGCTTTAGGTCCGCCGCCCATACCTGCGGTGGTTCCCGGGTCGTCAGCCTTAGCAACGGCTCTGCGCTGAATCATTTCAGGTCTGATGATTCGCATACAAATGCAGTTGCGAACGGTTTCAAATTTGATGCTGTTTACCATTTCGTCGAACATATCGTAGCTTTCAAACTTGTATTCGATAACAGGGTCGCGGTTGCTGTATGCGCGGAGGGAAACGCCTTGGCGCAAATCGTCCATAGCGTCAATGTGGTCCATCCAATATTTATCAACGGTTTTAAGCAAAACGACTCTTTCAAGCTCACGCATTTTTTCGGGGGTGTTGTCTCTTTCGCTGCGCTCGTAAGCTTCGTTTGCTCTCTGGCGAATGAACGAAAGAATTTCTTCCTTTTTAAGCTTTTTCAGCTCTTCTTCGCTGAAGTTCAAATCGTCTTTGCCCACGCAGATTCCCAAAAATCTCTGCTTGAGTCCTTCCAAATCCCAGTTTTCGGGCACGTCGTCAGCCATAAACTGCGCTTCCGCATTGTTAATGACGTCTTCAAGCATCTTCAAAACCGTGGCTTTCAAGTCTTCGCCGTCAAGAACTTTTCTTCTCTGCTCGTAAATAATCTGCCTCTGCTGATTGTTTACGTCGTCGTATTCAAGAACTCTCTTTCTGCGCTGGAAGTTAACGCTTTCAACCTTTTTCTGCGCGTTTTCAATAGCGTTGGAAAGAATTTTTGCATCGATTGGCTCGTCTTCCGGCAAATTCATCATTTCCGCAAGATGAGAAACTCTTTCGCCGCCGAAAAGTCTCAAAAGTTCGTCTTCAAGTGAGAGGTAGAAGGTGCTTTCGCCCACGTCACCCTGACGTCCTGCACGACCGCGGAGCTGATTATCAATTCGGCGGGATTCGTGCCTTTCAGTACCGATAATGCAAAGACCGCCTGCGGCTTTAACCTCTTCCGCTTCTGCTTCGACGGTTGGTTTGAACTGAGTGTAAAGCTCTTCGTATCTTTCTCTTGCTTTGAGGATATTTTCGTCTTCGGTATCAGCTTTGCCTGTTGCTTCAACTATAAGGTCGTGCTCGAAGCCTTCTTTTTCCATTTGGGCTTTTGCTAAAAATTCCACGTTGCCGCCCAGCATAATGTCAGTACCACGGCCTGCCATATTGGTGGCGATTGTAACTGCACCTTTTTTACCTGCCTGAGCGATTATGGACGCTTCTTTTTCGTGGTATTTTGCATTCAAAACGTGATGTTTAATACCCTCACGTTTGAGAATTGCACTGAGGAGTTCTGATTTTTCAATGGTAACGGTGCCGACCAAAACCGGCTGACCTTTTGCGTTGCATTCCTTGATTTTGCTTACAGCCGCACGGTATTTTCCCATTTCGCTCTTGTAAATCTGGTCGTTGTTATCAAGTCTGACCATAGGCTTATTTGTGGGAATTTCAATAACGTCAAGGGCGTAAATTTCTCTGAATTCGTCCTCTTCAGTCAACGCAGTACCCGTCATACCGGAAAGCTTGCCGTAAATTCTGAAATAGTTCTGGAAAGTAATGGTCGCAAGGGTTTTTGATTCGTTTTCAATCTTTACGCCCTCTTTTGCTTCGATGGACTGGTGCAAACCGTTGGAGTATCTTCTGCCGTACATAAGTCTGCCGGTAAATTCGTCAACGATAATAACCTCGCCGTCTTTAACAACGTAGTCAACGTCTCTCTGCATAGTGCCGTGAGCCTTGATAGCCTGGTTGATATAATGCTGAAGCTCAACGTTTTCAGGGTCAGCGAAGTTTTCCACGTTGAAAACTCTCTGAGCCTTTTCGATACCGTTTCTGGTGAGAACTGCAGTCTTGTTCTTTTCTTCTACGATGTAATCTTCTTCAACACCGTCGGTGTTTTCTTTATTATCAAGTTCTTTAACCTTGAGGCATCTGAGTTTTTTGACGAAATCGTTGGCTTTTTTGTACATATCGTCGCTCTGTTCCCCGTGGCCCGAAATAATAAGGGGAGTTCTTGCCTCGTCAATGAGGATTGAGTCAACTTCGTCAACGATTGCGAATGCGTGACCCCTCTGAACCATATGTTCCTTGTAGAGAACCATATTATCACGAAGGTAGTCGAAGCCGAATTCGTTGTTGGTACCGTAAGTAATATCGGCAGCATAAGCTTTTCTGCGCTCGTCATTCTTCATATCGTGGGAGATAATACCAACGGTCAAACCCAAAAATCTGTAAACCTTGCCCATCCATTCGCTGTCTCGGCGAGCCAGGTATTCGTTAACCGTTACTACGTGAACGCCTTTGCCCGTCAATGCGTTAAGATAGCAGGGGAGAGTCGCAACTAAGGTTTTGCCTTCACCTGTTTTCATTTCCGCAATTCTGCCCTGGTGCAAAATGATACCGCCGATAAGTTGGCAATCGTAGTGGCGCATACCCAAAACTCGAACTGAAGCTTCCCTTACTGCAGCAAATGCTTCAGGGAGAAGTGAATCAAGGCTTTCGCCCTCAGCGTAACGCTTTTTAAATTCTTCCGTTTTCGCCTTTAATTCTCCGTCGGAAAGATTTTTAAAATCAGGCTCAAGCGCGTTTATTTTCTTGACCAAAGGGTCAATTTTCTTTAATTCTTTTTTACTGTAATTTCCAAAGAAATCAAAAAGTCCCATTTAAATGTCCTTTCAAATCTGTAATGTTAAAATCCTTTGGGGATAAATAATCAATTCTACCCTTCATTATATCACACTTTCAAAAAAAAATCTACCTATACAATGCTTTTTTTATAAATTGTTCTAAGTTATACCAATATTTAATGCAAAATTCAGAATGCAGAGCTCAGAATGAGGTCTTGACATTTCTCCGTTTTTGTTGTACAATATAATGAGTAAAAGAACCAATAGAAATGAGGGAAATAAATGGTATCAAAGGTATGCAGTATTGGTCTTGAGGGTTTGGACGGCTATGTAATTGAAGTGGAGACTGACACTCGCCCCGGTATGGAATCGAAAACTGACGTGGTAGGCTTGCCTGACGCCAGCGTAAAGGAGGCAATGAACAGAGTTCGCTCCGCTATTTACAATAACCGCTTCAGAATCCCCGAATGTAATATGGTCACCAACCTTGCCCCCGCTTCAATTAAAAAAGAGGGTACGGTTTACGATTTGCCCATTCTTTTGGGAATCCTCATTTCCACAGGTCAGCTTCCTGCGGTGAACCCTAAGGCTGTGTTTATCGGGGAGCTTTCTCTGACGGGAGAGCTTCGCCCCTGCTTTGGAGTTCTGGCTTCTGTAATTTCCGCAAAAAACCGCGGTTTTGAAGAGATTTTCGTGCCTGCGCAGAATGCGGACGAGGGTGCGGTGATTGAAGGAATCAACGTCTATCCCGTAGAAAATATCTCTGAGCTTGCAGAGCATATCAGAGGCGAAAATCTTATCAGCCCCGTGAAAAGAGATATTTCTCAGCTTAAAAGTGCCGCGAAGGCAAGCGTTTCCGATTTTTCCCTTATTGTGGGGCAGCACGGCGCAAAGCGCGCTTGCGAAATTGCCGCGGCAGGTGGGCACAATATTATGCTCATCGGCCCACCCGGAACGGGCAAAAGTATGATTGCCAAAAGCTTGCCTTCAATTTTGCCTGAAATGACCTTTGACGAAATGATTGAATGCAGTAAGGTCTATTCCATTGCCGGCAAACTGACGAAAGAAATGCCCTTGGTTCTTGAAAGACCCTTTATAAAATCAAACCAAAACGTTTCTATGGCAAGTATGACAGGCGGCGGCTCTTCCCCTACGCCGGGGCTTATTTCTCTTGCCCACAACGGAGTTCTTTTCCTTGACGAGGTCGCAGAATTTTCCACAAGGTTGTTGGAAACTTTGCGCCAGCCCCTTGAAGATAACTCAGTCACCGTAAACAGAGTTAAGCGCACGGTAACTTTCCCCTCTGCGTTTATGCTTGTTTGCGCAATGAACCCTTGCCCTTGCGGCAACTACGGCCATCCGACCCTTAGATGCACTTGCACACCCCAGCAGGTTGAAAGGTATATGAATAAAATTTCAGGACCCCTTCTTGACAGGATTGACTTGCAGGTTGAAATGCCGCCCGTTCCTCTCAAAGAAATTAAATCCGCGCGCCTTGCGGAAACAAGCGCTGAAATCAAAAAGAGAGTGGACGTTGCTCGTCAGATTCAGCAGGAGCGTTACAAGGGTGAAAGCTTTAACTGCAACGCAAAAATGTCTTCTGCGGCTATCAGAAAATACTGCAATTTAACGGATAAAGCTATGGAAACGCTCACTCAGGTCTTTGAAAGAACTGCTCTTTCTATGCGCGCATACGATAAGCTCATTAAAATCGGGCGAACAATTGCGGACCTTGAAGGCAAAGAAACCGTTGAGGCGGCGCATATTTCCGAGGCGGTATTTTTCCGCAGTCTTGATAAAAAATATTGGAACAGAACGGGTGTCTGACCCAAGAAAGGCAAAATTTATGAATAAAATTCTGAAAATAACGGGAGCGATTCTTATGTCATTTTTCCTCACTTTCGGCGCAACGCCAACGAAAGCTACCGATTCCCTTAACGGATACGTCAGCCGCTATACCATTCAGACTCACGGCAGATCGGATTGGGACGGGGGAGAAGGCACTGCTGTTTCCGCTTCTACCGTTGAAAGAAACGGAAAATACGTAATTTCTTTTTACGCAGGCAACGGCAGTGAAAATTTAACAGCTTCTTATGGGATTACTTCAATGCCTGCGGTGAATTTTGACGTCACCACTCTTACCTTTAAATTGCTCCTTTACGTTGACGATATTGGTGCCATTAAGGACTCAAACGGAAACTTTTTAGGGGGCGAAATCGGATTTTACGGCAAAAAAATTCATAGTACTCCAAGCGAAGACGGTTCTGAAAATATAATTG
Organism: Clostridia bacterium; assembly: GCA_017440085.1. Lineage (GTDB taxonomy): Bacteria > Bacillota > Clostridia > Oscillospirales > UBA644 > HGM12619. The sequence goes on along the minus strand of JAFSHW010000025.1, from coordinate 23,555 downwards.
CGGAAGAGGATGTTTTCTACACCTGGGACCTTTCCCAAATCAATCTTAAAAAGGGTTGGAATAGACTTACCCTTAATTTTAAAACCGCAAAAACCGATAGCGTACCAACTGCGTATACTTTTGAAGGAATCACGGAATTCCGCATAACCGCAAGGAAAAACAACGCCGCAAATCTTATTGTGGCGGTTGATAATGCAGAGGTTTGCATCCTTTCCATTGAGTCTGACGGCTCACCCGTCGCTCCGATTACAGATACCCACACCGTTAAGGAACTTGCACTTGCTGCGGGCGTTGCATTCGCTATCGTGGGGGGGATTACCGCAGGAATTTACGTTCATTCAAAAAAAGAAGAACAGCGCAGACTTCGTGAACGCAGAGCGAAAATTCGCGCTCGCAAGGAAGCAAGACAGAATCAGGAAAAAGAGTAAAATATTTCCCAATCAGATTTATACCTGATTGGGATTTCTTGTAAATCAGCTCTTTTGCGGTCAAAAACTTCTCTTTCCCCAAGATTTCCACAACTTTACCCCAAAGAGCTCTTGAAAAGTTCATATTTATATAGTATAATACTTGTAGTTACTTTTTGTTTGAGAGGAAAATAATGAATTTTAGCAATAAATTAAGCCCTAAGCGAATATTTTCTTTGTTTGCCGCTGCTGTGATGACTTTCAGCGCTACCGCCTGCACGGAAAATTTTGAAAACACCGATTTCCCCGTGGCTGATAATTTTGATAACTATTTGCCTAACAAGGAAGAGGTTCAGCTTCGAGTGCTTACCGATAAAAGCCAAAATGAGGTAAATCTTACTGTCTGGAGCTGGCAGGTCCCCTCTGCAGAATATGCGGAAAAATACGCTGAAGAAGCGAAAAAATTGGGCTTTGACGGAATTGATTTCGTGGTTCAGTGGAAAAAGTTCGAAGCGGTTCAAGGGGAGTTTGATTGGAAGTACCTTGACAGTATTTTGGATGTGTTCGTTAAGCACGACTTGGGTATAAGCATCAGCGTCCTTTTCTGGACGGAGGGGCTTGAATGGCGTGACGAGCTTGATTTCCAAATGACTTCCGACGGAAAAATTTACGCTTACGATGATATGAGAAGTCATTTTTTGGCGTTAAACAGCGAAAAAAATATTGCCGTAATGGAAAATACATTGAAGTATTTTGCTGCCCACTGCGATGGAAAATATAAAGAAAATATTACCCGTTGGTATATTCGCACAAGCGTTTACGCAGAAATGGAATATTCCTCTTTGGTCGATCTGGACTATTCACCCAGCGCAATTTCCGCTTTTAAGAAGTTTTTGCAAGAAAAATACGCCGCTTGCGCAGTTTTCAATAAGCACTACGGCTATTCCGTTGAAAGCTGGGAAGAGCTTGCCAATATGGACGGCGTGGAGCTTGCCAAAACCTGCCTTTACGATTGGAAACTTTTCAAACAGAAGACTATTATTGATATTTCCAATATGTATACGAAAATCTTTAAAATTGCCAACCCGGATATTCCCGTTTCTTTGCAGCTCAGCAGTATTTGGGATACTTCCGCTTCCTTCTACCGCGGCGTTTTTGACCCATATGTTATTGCCACGGAAAGCAAGGTCGATATAATTCAAATTAGCGATTCCCCTGTTTGGCCTCACGATTTTTCCATTGATTTGCTTGCATCTTTCACGAGTGGGCAGTATATTGCGATGGAAACCGACGGTTCCTGGAGAGGGGAGAGTGCTTTCGATGATTACGTTAAGCAGGTTTCTGATTCCGTATCTTCCGGAGCTTCTTATATAAATGCTGTGAATTGGGAATACGAAGATTTGCTTCTCTACGGCGAAAAATATCTTTCACAATACAAATCCTCTGCAGATTCCGCAAAAAACAGATCTATTCACGATGTTACCGACGTAATTCTCATAAATACCCGTGACTTTTTGCTGAGAACTCCTCCTCAGGATATGCACGACCTTTACTACTACGCTTACAGAAATATGTCCTCTTGGGGAAGTAAAAAGGTTAGATTTATCACAGATACGCAGATTTTAGCTGACCCCACAATCCTCAACAGTATTACCAAAATTCACGTTGGTGAGCTTGCTGACGTTATTGTAATGAGTGACGAGGTTGGTAAGCTTCTTGCCGAATCTTCAATTACTTTGGTTGATGACCTTAATGCTCAGCCCAATTTCATCAACGAATACGGCGAACCTTTGCAGGAAGAGGTTCAGGTTGCATTGCGCGCCAAGCTGAAGGATAGCTAATTCCCTATAAATTGAGGAAAATCTTTAGGTTCAATAAAATAAATTCCCTTGTCGGCAGATTCTATGAGTCTGCCGATTTCTTTTGCCTCTTGCGAAAGTTCGCCGCAGATTATTATATCTTCCCCAAATCCGCTTCTCCTGTATCTATTCAGCAAATCTGCGCAAAGCTCTTCGATATTATCCGTTTGCGGCACGCATAGCACGTAAAGTTTTCCTTTTACCTTGTTTTTTTCGTATATCCTGGCGATTTCCACAGCCATAATTATTAGTCCCAAAGCTGCCAATCCTAAAATCAGCAATTGCAAAAACATTCCCATAAATCAGTCCTAAACAATAAATGTTTCACGTGAAACATTCTCCTTTCATCAAATTTCAGCAGGGTTCACTATATAATATGTAGATTCGACATAGAATGTACCATAGTGGTGTTGGTTTTATGATTAAAAAATGTTTCACGTGAAACAAATTTGCCCTTTTCTTGAATTTTAGTCATATACTATTGATTTTTTACAGCATAAGTGGTATAATAGTAGGGTACAAACCTAATGAAAGGATGAACCAGTTGACAAAGATTATTTCCGTCGCCAATCAAAAAGGCGGCGTTGGAAAAACCACTACCGCTGTCAATTTGAGTGCTTGCATCGCGGAAAAACACGGTAAAAAGGTTTTGGTTATGGACCTTGACCCTCAGGGCAATGCAACGTCCGGCTGCGGCGTCAATAAGAAAAAACTTGAAACCTCCGTTTATGATTTGCTTATGGCAGACGAGCTTACTTCCGATGACGTGCGTTCTGCAATAATGGAAACCAAGTTTAAAAACCTTTCCATTTTGCCCTCAACTATGGATCTCGTCGGCGCAGAGCTTGAGCTTACGGATGCTTCAAAAAGGGAAGCCCGCATAAAGAGAATTACGGATAAGCTTTTTGATTACGATTACGTTTTTATAGACTGTCCTCCCTCGTTGGGGTTGATGACCTTGAACGCACTTGCCGCTTCAGACAGCGTTTTGATTCCCATTCAATGCGAATTTTACGCTCTTGAAGGACTTTCTCAGCTTACGAACACCGTAAAGCAGGTGAAAAAGCACTTTAATCCCTCGTTGCAGATTGAGGGTGTTCTCGTTACTATGTACGACGGCAGATTGAACCTTACTTCTCAAGTTCTTGCGGAAGTTAAAAAGTTCTTCGCGGACAAGATGTTCAAAACCGTCATTCCCAGAAACGTGCGCATTTCCGAAGCTCCTTCACACGGGGAGCCCATAAATTACTACGACAAATTCGCAAAGGGGGCAACCGCTTACTATCAGCTTGCGGAAGAATTTATGGAAAGACAGTAAGGAATGTTTCACGTGAAACATTATAAAATGATACCATATGGCAAAGGAGAAATCCAAAATATGAAAAAATCCGGTCTTGGCAGAGGCTTCGATTCCCTTTTTATGGATAACGAAATAGAAACCTCAGACCAGCAAAAAGAAAATCTGAAAGTCAGACTTTCAGACGTTGAGCCCAATAAAGCTCAGCCCAGAAAGTATTTTGATAAAGAAAAGCTTGAGGAATTGGCGTCCTCCATCAGGGAGCACGGCTTGCTTCAGCCCATAATCGTCAGAAAAATCGACGATAAATACCAGATAATTTCAGGTGAACGCCGCTGGAGAGCTTGCAGAATGGCAGGCTTGGCGGAGGTTCCCGTAATCATTAAAGACCTTGACGAAAAGCAGGTTCTTGAAATCGGTCTTATTGAAAACTTACAGCGTGAGGACCTTAACGGCGTTGAAGAAGCGGAAGGCTACCGTTCTTTGATTGACGATTTCGGTCTGACTCAGGAAGAGGTCGCAAAAAGGGTTGGTAAATCCCGCCCCGCAGTTGCCAACGCTCTGCGAATTTTGGCTTTGCCAAAAGAGGTTTTGGCCCTCGTTTCTTCAGGTAAGCTTTCCTCAGGTCATGCAAGGGCTTTGCTACCTCTGACTAAAATTTGCGATGAGGCAAAGATAATCGAAATTGCCAACGACGTGGTTGAAAAAGATATCACCGTCAGAGAGCTTGAAAACTTGGCAAAACGCCTTGAAAAGTCCTCCGAACCCAAAGAAAAGCCGAAAAAGGCAAGCGGGGAAGCGGATATTTACTTCAAGCAGATTGCCGAGGATCTTTCAAACGCATGGGGCAGAAAGGTTAAAATTTCTTCCAGCTCCAAGGATGGAAAGGTTAAGGGCACCGTGGAATTTGAATTCTACGATAACGAAGATTTCAATAATTTACTTGATATAATTCAGAAAAAAAGGTAAGGTAATGCAAAATGTTGGATATTAAAAACATCAGAACCGACGCAGAAAAAATTATCGCCGGAATGAATAAGAGAAACAAGACTATCGACCTTCAGCCTCTTCTCGACCTTGACGCCGAAAAAAGAGCGCTCATGGCTGATACTGAAAAAATGAAGGCTGAGCAGAACGCTACTTCCAAAATGGTTCCTCAGTATAAAAAAGAGGGCAAAGATACTGCTGAACTCTTTGCAGCTATGAAAGTTCTTTCCGATAAGGTTAAGGAAAACGACACGAAAATTAAGGAATACGATGAAAAAATCACTTCCTTCCTTCTTTCCGTTCCCAATATTCCTCTTGATATCGTTCCCGACGGCAAGGACGACAGCGACAACCTTGAAGTTCGCAAAAACGGCGAGCCCACAAAGTTTGATTTCGAACCTCTCGCTCATTGGGATATCGGCTCCGCTTTGAATATTCTCGACCCGGAAAGAGCTGCAAAGGTGACCGGCGCTCGTTTCCACTTCTACCGCGGCATGGGTGCGGCTCTCGAAAGAGCTATCATCAGCTTCTTCCTTGATACTCACACCGCTAACGGCTACACTGAAATTATGCCCCCCTACATGGTAAACAGAAAGTCCATGACTGGTACAGGTCAGCTTCCTAAGTTTGAAGAAGATGCTTTCAAAACGAATAACGATTACTTCCTCATTCCCACGGCTGAAGTTCCCGTAACCAATTACCACGCAGACGAAATTCTTTCCGCAGATCAGCTTCCTATTAAATACTGTGCTTATTCCGCTTGCTTCCGTGCTGAAGCGGGCTCTGCAGGCAGAGATACGAGAGGTCTTATCAGACAGCACCAGTTTAATAAGGTAGAGCTTGTTAAATTCACAACTCCCGAGCAGGCTCTCGATGAGCTTGAAAGCCTCACCAACGATGCTGAAAGAGTTCTTCAGCTCCTCGGTCTTCCTTACAGAGTAGTTCGTCTTTGCGGCGGCGACCTCGGTTTCTCTTCCGCAATCACTTACGATATCGAAGTTTGGATGCCCTCTTACGGCAGATACGTTGAAATTTCCTCTTGCTCTTGCTTCACGGATTTCCAGGCACGCAGAGCGAATATCAAGTTCAAAACTGACCTTAATTCCAAAGAAAAACCCAGATTCGTTTATACTCTTAACGGCTCCGGCGTTGCAGTTGGCAGAACTGTTGCCGCTATTTTGGAAAACTACCAGAATAAAGACGGCTCCGTAACTATCCCCGAAGCGTTGAGAAAATACCTCGGTGGCAAAGAGGTTATTACTAAGCAGAACTAACATTATAATAGGTGTTTGAAATTGGTATAAAATGGGGGAAGCTTCTTTTCATTTGGAAAGAAGCTTCTCCCTAACCCCTTTCGAGAAGCAGTTGGGGGGGTATTCCTTGCTATATTTTTATTGTTTTAATTTTTTTCACTCTTTTAAACCACTTTTTGGTTAAATGAAAAGCGAACTAAAAATAGTGGTAAAAATTTGAAATAGAAGAAACAAAAGCAGAAAAAAATCTAAAAATATAGTGTTTTGGTTACTTTTTGTCATTGACAAAGCAACGAATATGTGCTATAATTAGCAAAGAAGTATGAGTTTTTGTCGGTTTTTCGCTTTAATATGGTAAAGTCGACTAAAATACGGGTACCCGTATTTGCTATGTTATACCTTTTAGTATAACATAAAGGCTTCTCATTGCTACCTATTATATATAGAATATAACAGTCTCAAGACTTCGCTTAGAAAACGGGGGTTCTTGTGCTTTTGTGTTCTAAAGATTCAATAGATTGTTTGCAGACGCGGAGAATGACGTGATTTGCTTTCAATATAAATTATTCTCTCACTATATTTAAATGGAGGAAAACAGTATGAAAAAGTTTTTAGCTCTCCTCCTCGCCGGCGTACTCGTTATCTCAATGGTAGCTTGTGTCAACGACGTGGTGGATCCTAACAACCCTGACGATCCTGATACTCCCGATGTTTCCGGTGATGAACAGGAAGTTAAGATTGAAGATGTTTATGAAACAATCGTAAATCTTGACAAATACGAATACGGTAAAGACTACACAGCTCTTTACGAAGCAGTAGGTAAAAACATTACCATTGACCAGGTAACAGAAGATCCTGAAACTGGTCTTGCTTACATCGAAGTTGAAGGCCAGAAATATGAACTCGGTCTTGACTTCCTTTCTATGGCAATGGTTTACAACTGCCAGGTACCCGAAGGTTCTGATATGACTGCTGACGACGTTTATGCTGACTGGTATAGACTCTTCATCCAGAAATGGAATGCAATCCTTCCCGAAATCCCCCTCTATTCCAACGAATACTATGATCTTTACAACGCTAAGATCACAGGCGTTCAGGAATTCCCCACAAACCCCTATTGGAGCGTTTCTTCTGCTCTTATCGACTGGGCTTCCGAAAAAGATGATAAATCCATCATCATCGGTTCTACAACAGACCTTTCCGGTAAATTCAGATTCTCCAACTTCGGTTCTTCTTCTCCCGGTTCTGCAGACCTTGATATCGAAACTCTCGTATACGGTCTCGGTACTGTAGTAACAGGTTCTGACGGTCTTTATCAGTGGAACAACACTGCTGTTAAATCCCATACAGAAGCTGATAACGATGACGGCTCTAAGACTTTCACAATCGAAATCTATGATGACCTCAAACTTTCCGATGGCACACCCATCACAGCTAAGAACTACCTCTACACAACACTCGTATACTCTACACCTGTAGCTGCTCAGGCTGCTGGTATGGACCATATGTCCGGTATGCAGATCGTTGGTTACGATGCATTCGCTGCATTCGATGGCGCTAACGAAGGTGTTACTGTTGGCGAAGGCGACGACGCTGTAGTTGCTACAAAGGCTCTTGCAGGTCTCAGACTTATCAACGATTACACATTCTCCGTTACAATTGACGCTGAATATCTTCCCTACTACTACGACATCGCATACGCTGGCTTCAGCCCTGTTGCTCAGGCTCTTTGGCTCAACGATTGCGACATCGCTGACGACGGCAACGGTGCTTACATCACAGGCAACTTCTATGCTAAAGAAGGCGACAGCTACACATATGCTGCTCACGTAACAGCATCTGCTCTTAACACAGACCAGACATATCCTTACTCCGGTCCTTATATGGTTGAATCTTACGACACAGCTACAAAAGAAGCAGTTCTCGTTAAGAACCCCAACTTCAAAGGCGACTACAAAGGCACAGTTCCCGCTATCGAAAAGGTTATCTACAAGAAGATCGTTTCTTCCACACAGCTTGATGACCTTCTCGCAGGCAACCTTGACTTCATCGCTGGTATCACAGGCGGCGACGAAACTAACGAAGCTGTATCCGCTGCTGATAACTCCAACGGCGCTTACGCTTACATCCACTACTCCAGAGCCGGCTACGGTAAACTCGGTTTCCGTGCTGACTTCGGTCCCACACAGTTCACAGAAGTACGTCTTGCTATCGCATACTGCATGGATAGAGCTACTTTCGCTAAGGAATTCACAGGCGGCTACGGCGGCGTTGTTGACGGTCCTTACTACTCCAACTCTTGGATGCATCAGGCAGCTCTTGCTGACGGTATGCAGCTCCAGGCTTACCCCACATCTGCTGACGCTGCTATCGATATGCTCGTAGCTGGCGGTTGGATCTGGGATGCTGAAGGTAAACCCTACGTAGAAGGCGTTCGTTACAAGGCTATCCACAAAGACGACATCAAAGCTCAGGATATTACATTCCAGTCCAAAGATGGCGCTTACAAAGTAAACCTCGTTGGCGACTACTACTATATGCCTCTCGTAATCAACTGGTACGGCACAACAGATAACCCCTTCACAGACCAGCTTGTTACAGGCTTTATGGAAAATGCTAATATCGCAGCTGCAGGTATTGAAGTTCAGAACCAGATCGGTGAATTCGCACCTATGCTTGACGAACTTTATCAGATGGCTGTTTACGGTTACTATGCAGGTACACCTATGTACAACGCATTTAACTTCGCAACAGGCTTCACATCTGCTGCTTACGCTTGGAACTACAACTGCACAATCGATCCCGCTATGTACGACAACTACTCTCAGTGGTACGTTAAGGATGCTGCAGACGTTATGTGGCTCAACGACTAATTTTTAGTTGACATTTCCGAAGGAAGGTTCGGACTTGTCCGAACCTTCCTATCTTTTGAGAATTTGCGGCGCAGCATTCTCTGCGGCGCATTTTCCTGCATTTTTCTGTTTTAACTCTTTATTCAAAGAAATCTATTAAAAGTGACTTTAATTGAGTCAAGAAAGGATACTAATGGGAAAATACATACTGAAAAGAACGGGATACATGCTGATAGTATTAGTCATTTTATCCTTTCTCATGTTTATGATATATCAGCTAATGCCCAATAACAGAGCGTATACAGACGCTAAACAGTGGATCACAGACCACAAGCAAACTATAAATCCCGCAGAAATTGACCAAAAATTCGAAGAGATGTACGAAATGTATCAGCGCAAATACGGTACTGATACAGACAACAGACTCGTTCGTTACCTTCGTTGGGTTGGTGTTTACCCCCTTTACGACGGTTCTTACAGCGGTCTTCTTCAGGGTAACTTTGGTTATTCCTACGAATATAAAGACGACGTTGTAAACATTATCGGTGCGCCTATGCGAAACACCGTTATTATCAATATTTTCGCAACTATTTTAGCCTTGGGAATTACTATTCCTTTGGGTATTATCTGTGCTGTTAAACGCGGCACTATTGGTGATAGAGCAGTTTCTATCATCACTATCGTTGGCTACAGCTTGCCAACCTTCCTTATTGCAATCCTGTTCATTTGGATTTTCTGCTCCAACCTCGGTTGGTTCCCGCCCAGTGGTATGAAAACTCCGGGCAGTAACTACACGGGTATCAAATATTTGATTGATACTCTCTACTACCTTGCACTTCCCCTTATAGTTATGACATTTTGTTCTCTTGGCGGTATGACCCGTTACGTGCGCGCTTCTATGATTGAAGCCCTTTCAATGGACTGCATCAGAACTGCACGCGCAAAAGGTCTCCGCGAAAAGACTGTAATATATTCTCACGCTTGGAGAAACGCTCTTATTCCCGTTGTAACCCTCGTTGTTGGTTGGTTCATCGGTATTTTCTCAGGTTCACTTGTAATTGAAGAAATGTTTGCCCTCAACGGTATGGGTAAGCTTATGATTACTGCCCTCAGAACCAGCGACTTCGACGTTATTATGCTTCTCCAGCTCTTCTACGTAATTCTTGCGCTCCTCGGTAACCTTCTTATTGACATTGCTTACGGCCTTGTTGACCCGAGAGTAAGAGTCAATAAATAATAGGAAAGGAGTACAGATAAAATGAGTAAAAATTCCAAAAAAGGCTTTTTGGCTACCCTTGGTTCTTGGTTTTCAAGAACTTTTATGGGCGCAAGCAAGAGCCTTGCTGATGAAATGGAACTTACCGAAGAAGAAAAAAGACAGCGTGCCCGCGAAGCAGACGTTGAAGAAATCGTCAGCCCCGTTAAGCAGATCGTTCGCAACTTCTTCCAGAGAAAATTGGCAGTAGTTGCCGTTATAGGCTTCCTCACAATGTTCCTTTTCGTATTTATCGGTCCCCTTTTCTTCCCCACCTATTCCGATACTTACACAGAAACCACACAGAAATCCGTTCCACCGGGCTTTAATATGATGTCCGTGCCCAAAGAACTTAAAAATGATATTAAAGAAATCGACACTTACGGTACTTTCTCCGTAGGCCTTTCCAACGCAGGTAACGTTTACGTTTGGGGTCAGACTCTTATCGGCACTTCCAAAATCGACGTTTCCGTTATCCCTCAGGAAGTTATTGATGCTAATATTGTTCACGTAGCTGCCGGTATTGACCATATCGTAGCAATCGGCGACGACGGTACAGTTTACGCTTGGGGTAACAACCGTTTGGGTCAGTACGGTTACTTTGACCCTGCTCAGAACCCCAATATTCTTCCTATGCCCGAAGAGCTTCTCAACGGCAAAATCGACGTTGCTAACGTTGATAAGGTTGAATGCGGCTACCAGTGCACCGCTATCCTTATGAAAGACGGCTCTTTCTACCTTTGGGGCAACAAAAACGCTTATCAGAATATTCAGTATTTTGAAAATTATACCGGCAAAATCAAAGATATTGCTTTCGCCCTCAACGATATTCTTGCTGTTCCCGAAGCTGCTAACTCTATCTATACAGGTATGAGAGGCACTTACGCTAAAGTCAGAACTTCTCTTGCAGGCGCGGCTACTTCCGCAGTAAGCATTTCCGAGCATTTGAACGGAAGAAAAATTGAAGCACTTTGTGCTACCAATACTATGGTATGCCTTACCCTTGACGATGGAAGCATTTGCTTCGCAGGTAACATCGACGCAGGTCTTCTTGACGTACCAAAACTTCCCGCAGGCGAAACTTGGGTTGACGTTCAGTCAGGTACTTACCACTTCACAGGTCTTACCAGCTCAGGGAACGTTTATTCCTGGGGTTCAAATATCCTTGGTCAGTGCAAAACTCCTTCCAAAATCAGCGGCGTTTCTGAAATCCACGTAGGCTCTTTCCAGAACTATGCTGTTAACGAAGACGATTCCCTTATAAATAAATGGGGTCTCAGCGGCTACCTCTTCGGTACTGATACCAGAGGCGCAGACCTTTTCGCAAGAGTTGTAAACGGTGGTAAAATGACTATGACAGTCGGTGCCGTTGCCGTTATCATCTCCACTATCATCGGTATTATTATCGGTTGTATTTCAGGTTACTTCGGCGGTAAGGTTGATATGCTTCTTATGCGTGTTACCGAAATCGTTGCGGCTATCCCCTTCCTTCCCTTTGCTATGATTCTTTCAGCTCTTATGGGCAGAATGACCATTTCCGAAAATATGAGAATTTTCATTATTATGTGCATTCTCGGCGTACTTTCTTGGACAGGTCTTGCAAGAATCGTAAGAGGTCAGGTTCTTGCGGCTCGTGAAAACGAATACGTTACCGCAGCTAAATCAATGGGTGTTAAAGAAGGAACTATTGCATTCAAGCATATCCTTCCCAACGTAATTTCCGTTATCATCGTTACCTTGACTCTTGACTTCGCAGGTTGTATGCTTACCGAATCCTCACTTTCTTACCTCGGCTTTGGCGTTCAGTATCCCAGACCAACTTGGGGTAATATGCTTAACGGTGCAAACAACTCTACTATTATTAAGAATTTCTGGTGGCAGTGGTTCTTCCCCGGCTTGTTCCTTGCAATCACCACCATTTGTATCAATATTATCGGCGACACGCTCCGTGACGTTATGGACCCCAAGTCCAGCGCTGAAAGATAAGGAGGAGATTTGATTATGTCTGAAGAAAAAAGACCTTTACTTGAAGTTAAAAATCTTCACACTTATTTTAAAACGAAAAAAGGAACGGTTAAAGCCGTAAACGACGTTTCTTATACACTTGAACCCGGCAAAACCATCGGTATCGTTGGTGAATCCGGTTCCGGTAAGTCAGTTTCCGCAATGAGTATGCTCCGCCTTCTTGACTCCAACGGTTACATTGCAGAAGGTGAGATTCTTTTCGAAGGCAAAGACCTTACGAAGCTTTCTCAAACTGAAATGTACCACATCAGAGGTAACCTTATTTCAGTTATCTTCCAGGAGCCGATGACTTCACTTAACCCTGTATTTACAGTTAAAAAACAGCTTAGTGAACCCTTTATGATTCACCAGGGAATGAATAAAAAAGAAGCTGCTAAGCAGGCTCTTAAAATGCTTTACGACGTTCAGATTCCCAACCCCGAAGCAGTTTTGAACCAGTATCCTCACCAGCTTTCAGGCGGTATGCGTCAGCGTGTAATGATTGCTATGGCACTTGCTTGCCAGCCTAAAATCCTTATTGCTGACGAACCCACCACAGCTCTTGACGTTACCATTCAGGCTCAGATTCTCCGCCTTATGAATAACCTTCAGAAGGAAAAGGGAACTTCCATTATTTTCATCACCCACGACCTTGGGGTTATTAACGAAATGGCAGACGACGTAGTAGTTATGTACTGCGGTCAGGTTGTTGAAAAAGCAAATGCAAGAACTATTTTCAGCGATTGCGAAATGAGCCATCCCTATACGGAAGGCTTGATGTATTCAATTCCCCGTATCGACAATATTACCAAGAAGCTTGAACCCATTCCCGGCGTAGTTCCTCATCCTCTGGCACTTCCCAAGGGCTGTAAGTTCGCTCCCAGATGCAGCTATTGCACTAAAAAATGTATGGAAGAAGAACCCAAGCTTATTGATGCAGGCAACGGCCAGTTGATCAGATGCTTCTACCCAAGAAAGGAGGACCGCCGCAGTGAGCAGCACAAGAAAGATTCTGTCAATAACTAATCTTAAAAAGTATTTCCCCGTTGGCAAGCCAAACTTGTTCAACCGCAAAAAGCAGCTCTACGTTCGCGCTAACGAAGATATTTCAATTGATATTTACGAAGGCGAAACCCTCGGTATAGTTGGCGAATCAGGTTGCGGTAAGTCTACTTTGGGAAGAGTTCTCCTTCAGCTTTATCCTCAGACCGCAGGCACTACAATGTACTACGGCAAAACTTTGGATGAGCTTACCCCTACTTACGTTCTTCATACTATTAAAAACTACGAAAAATACCGCAAGGCTCTTGATAAAGCAAACGCAAGAGTTGCCGCTGCCGAAAAAGCAGTTGAAGCTGCAGGCGGCGAAGACAGCGCAGATTTCTACACCATTCAGGAAAGGAATCTTGCCCGTTGCGAAGCTAAAACCTGCTTGGATTACATCGTGAAAATCATCGGCGGCTTCTACGTTTCAGATGAAAACGATGAAGGCAAAAAACTTATTGCAGAAGTTTACAACCTCAACTCCAAGAAAAATGCGGTTCGCAGTCAAATCACCGAAATTGATGTTAAAATCTCACACCTTTCAGAGGTTGAATCCGATAAATCCAAGGCTAAGATTGAAAAGCTTAACTCTAAAAAAGCTCCTCTTGAAGAGTCCGTAAAAGAAATTGATAAAAATATTGCTTCCGTTCAGGAAAAACTTGATGCGGTTCGTGCAAAATACGCTTCCAATCCCGAATTTGCAAAATACGAAGCTATGCGTGACGAAGGTATTGACCTTGCCCGCCTTAAATACACTGAAATGAGACATCTCCGCAGAGATTTGCAGATCCTTTTCCAGGACCCCTATTCAAGCTTGAATCCCAGATTTACTATCGGTCAGATTATCGAAGAAGGTCTTTTGACTCACAAATTCTTCCACCCCGGTTCACCTAAAATGCGTGAACACGTGGTAAACACTATGGTTGAGTGCGGTTTGCAGGAATATATGCTTCACCGTTACCCCCATCAGTTCTCAGGCGGTCAGAGACAGCGTATCTCTATCGCTCGTGCTCTTGCCGTTAAGCCAAAGTTCATCGTTTGTGACGAATGTGTTTCTGCTCTTGACGTTTCCATTCAGTCTCAGATTATCAACTTGCTTCAGGAACTTAAAGAAAAAGAAAACCTTACTTATATGTTCATTTCCCACGACCTTTCCGTTGTGCGTTATATTTCAGACCGAATCTGCGTAATGTACCTTGGTAACGTGGTTGAGCTTGCAGACGCAGGTAAGCTTTTCGATGACCCACGTCATCCTTACACCGTTGCGTTGCTTTCTTCAATTCCCACTACCGATATGGAAAGCCTTAATAAGGAAAGAATTATTCTTGAAGGTAACATTCCCAGCCCCATTAAGCCTCCCTCCGGCTGTAAGTTCCACACAAGATGCTATATGGCTTGCGAAAAATGTAAGCGCGTTCCCCCACCACTTACTGAAATTGAGCCGGGTCACTTCTTAGCATGCCACTTCCCCGAGAAAAAGGTTGACGAAAACGGCAATTATCTCTTCACTCTTCCCGATATGGAAAAGAAGTCCACGAGAGGTCAAGCGTAAGCTATGATTTGGAGAAGACTCAAAAAGTCAACACCGGAGCAGGAAAAAGAGTTTAAAGAAAACCTTGAAAAAGAAAACGTAGGCATAAAAGACTTCGTTGCGCTTTTGGTTTCAGCTTTTTTCGTATTGATTCTCCCTTGCATATTGATTCTCGGTGGAATCGGCTTGTTGCTCCTTTGGGCTTTCGGCGCACTATAATTGAATTAAATATTGGGCGCCTTTAAGGCGCCCTTTATCTTGAATAAGTTAGTTTAAAAAGGAGTTCTTCACGGAATGTCCGCATCAATTAACAGAATGACAGAGGGGTCAATCCCCAAAATCATTATAAAATTCGCAATCCCCCTGTTTTTAGGCCACGTTTTCCAACAGCTATACAACACCGTGGATTCGCTCATCGTTGGAAATATGATTGGAAACTCCGCTTTGGCGGCAGTTGGATCCTCAGGCAGCTTGATATTTTTGCTTATAGGCTTCTTCGGAGGCATAAGCCAGGGCATGGGCGTGGTGGTTTCGCAGTACTTCGGCGCAAAAAACTACGAAAAAATGCAGGTTGCAATACATAACGCAATGACGTTTAATCTGTGCGCAGGCGTTTTTATGACCCTTTTCGGAACCCTAGCTTCTCCTTGGATTCTTGAGCTTATGGGTACTCCTGCAGAAGTTATGCCGGAATCTGTTGAATACGTTCAAGTGTATTTTATGGGAAGCCTTGGAATGGTGATGTATAATTCCTGTATGGGCGTTATGCAGGCGGTGGGCGATAGCAAGCACCCCCTTTATTACCTTATAATTTCATCCATTTTGAACGCAATTTTAGATATAGTTTTCATCGGAGCTTTCCATATGGGCGTAGGAGGCGCCGCACTGGCAACCATAATTTCTCAGTTCGTCAGCGTAATTCTCTGCCTTTTCCGTCTTATGCGAACCAATGAAGTTTACAGAGTTTCCTTGAAAAAATTGGGCTTCAAATTTGAAATGTTGAAAAAATTGCTTCAATTTGGTCTGCCCTCAGGGTTTCAGAATTCCGTTATTGCATTGGCAAACGTGTTCGTTCAGTCAAATATTAACTCTTTCGGCGAAATGGCTATGTCCGGCTGCGGTGCATATTCTAAAATTGAAGGCTTCGCATTTCTGCCCGTAACCAGCTTTACCTCCGCCCTCACAACTTTCGTGGGGCAGAACCTTGGAGCAGGTCAGGTTGAAAGGGCAAAAAAAGGTTCGCGCTTCGGAATTATGTGCTCGCTTTTGATCGCAGAGCTTATAGGCGTGCTTACCGTAGTTTTCGCAGACCCTCTTATTGCCGCATTTACAGATGAAACGGAAGCTATCGGCTTCGGAGTTTTGAAGGCGCAGACTTTGGGCTTTTTCTACTTCCTTTTGGCGGCAACCCATTGCCTTTCCGCAGTTTTGCGTGGTGCAGGCAGGGCGAAAGTTCCTATGATTACTATGATGTCATTTTGGTGCTTTTTCAGAGTGGCGTTTTTGTACGTCACCGTGCCCATAACCCAAACTATTGATATGGTAAACTGGGTATATCCCATAACCTGGTCTCTCAGCACCATAACGCTTCTAATCTATTACTTAAAAGTGGATTGGGCAGGGCAGTATAGGGCGAAAAAAACTTGAAATATAAACTATTGACCTCAATTTTGAGGTCTTTGTTTTGCTAAAAAGAAGTTGACAAAGCCATATCTTTATGTTATACTATACTTGAAAATGATTTTGGAACGGAGATTTCATATGAAAAAATTTATTTCACTCATTCTTTCAGTTATTATGCTTTCAATTACCGCTTGCGGAACGGTGGGGGAAATGCCTGCTTTTATTGACGCTGAAAAGGGAACTGACACCGTTGATATTTATTTCATCGCAGGGCAGTCCAACGCCGCAGGGGAGTCGAGATACGAAACCGTTTCTGCGGAAAACGTCAAGCCTGAGCACGAAACGGGCTACGAAAATATTTATTTTTACGGTTGCGCTCTTTATTGGGACGAATTCGGCGGAAATATTCACAGAACTGACGAGCTTCTCCCCGTTACCAAGGGCTTGGGCGAAACCTCCGAATGGATTGGTCCGGAATTGGGAATGGCTGAATATTTATCTCAATTTTATAATGAAGAGACAGGTCGCAAGGCAATTATCGTCAAATACGCAGCCGGAGCCGCTTCTCTTGACGGAAAAACCGGCAACCCTTGGGGAAATTTCTGCCCTCCATCTTTGGTTGCTCAAGGTAGTGTGATTGAGGGCTCTGATGAGAAAAACAAGGACCTTTATCAGAATCTTATTGAAGTCGTTTCTGAAGTTTACGCAAGATGTAGATATTGGGGCTTCAAAAACGTGAATCTTTGCGGATTTTTCTGGTCTCAAGGTGAGGCTGAATCCTACGATTTGACCCGCGCTGCAAATTACAGCAATTCTCTTACCGCTTTGGTTGGAGACTTCCGCGCAGACCTCTATAAAATTACCAACGATTCCGACGCGCTGAAATTACCCTTTGTTATCGGCGAAATTTGCCCATCATTTAATAGTACCGAAACCGTTGAGGTTGAGGGAGAGGTTCGTTCTACTAACGAAGGGATTAACGCCGTTCTTGATTGCCAGCGTAAGGTGGCTTCAGAATTGGAAAACGTTTTCACTTTGCCCACAGGTATGTATACTCTGTTCGCAGGCGTTGACGGTTGCCTTGACGGTATGCATTACGCAGGTGACGACGCTCTTGAAATCGGACGAAGAGCTGCTGAAAAGTTATACACAGAGGCTGGTAAATAAACATAAATAAAAGAAAATGCCCTCATTTGAGGGCATTTTTTAGTCTATAAACATTAAGAACTCTCCTGCGCCGTAAAGGGTGGAGTTTGATTTTACCGTGGTTGAGCCTAGGATTATTGCGTAGCGCAAATCTCCGTTTTCGTCCTCAACGGCAAATTTCATAAATTTGGGCAGGGTAGTTGTTGCAGGGGCGTGGAATGCGTAAAGATTATTTACCATATATCTTCCGTCTTCAGTGAATGCGTTTGCAATACTGATGTCGTTTGTCACCCCGCCGGAGGCTGCCCCATTGCTTCTGTCAGTAGTCAAATTATTCAGCGTGTAAGCTGAAGACGAGGTTGGAACGAATCCTCTAGAGGCCCAATATTCGTTCCCTGTGGCAACCTCCGTAACCTTATTCAGGGCAACGAGGGTTGTAAAACTGCTGTCGTTCTTCTCAACGAGCAGATAAAAGCTGTTTTCGTTGTGAAGAATCAGTACCCTCTTGGCGTAATACTCGGTGTAGTCAAAAAAATTGCCCTGAACGTCATAACCGTAAGTGCCTGAGTTGAAAATAAAGCAGCCCATATGGTCGGTCGTTGACGAATTTGTGTTCATAATTACGCCGAATCTGGTAATTTTCGAGCCGCTTATGGGCAAATTTAAAACCCACGCGGTCTGATTCGTGGCTTTTGAAGTCACGCTGTATGTTGCACCGATTGAGGTTGATTCATTAATAAAGTCTACCAAATTGCTCGCCCAGGATTCCATTGCGGCGTTGGTGTTTGCGTTTGAGTCGCTTTTGATGATTTTTTGATAAAATGCCATTTGATCTTCCTTTCTTTTTTAAGTTTTTATTCTTCGCTTTCGTTTTTTACGGTGAGAATTATTTTGCACTTGGTGGGTTTCAACAGTTTTGCCGAAACCAAAGGAGCCTTGCTTCCGCCTTTTAAAAAGCCCTTTGCCGCAACTCCAAGAAGAAACCCTTTTCGTTTTTCAGTCGTCATTTATACCTCCGTAGGGTGAACTTTATATTTTAATAATACCACGAAAAGTGAAAAATGTCAAGAGGTAAATTAAATATGTTTCACAATATTTGAATACTGCGAATAAAATCATCACATATTGTGAGTAAAATCGTAACAAAATTAAACTTTACGTTTGCAACGTGTTTTTTACTTGACAAGAGGGCTGAAAAAAGGTATAATGAATTGATATTATAAATAATTTTTTAAGAAAAATGAAAGGACGAAGGAAATATGGACAGAATAGACAAAGTGAACTATTATCTTGATATTGCCCAAACGGTTGCAGAAAGAGGAACTTGCCTCCGCCGCCGCTTTGGTGCGGTAATCGTGAAAAACGACAGCATCGTCAGCACCGGTTACGCAGGTGCACCCAGAGGCAGAGCCAACTGCTGTGACATCGGCAAATGCCTCCGCCAGGAATACAACATTCCCGCAGGCGAGCGCTACGAGCTTTGCCGTTCTGTTCACGCTGAAGCAAATGCAATCATTGCCGCTTCAAGGGAAGAAATGCTTGGCTCCACTCTCTATTTGGCGTGCATCAATAACGAAAGTCAAATTTTCCCCGGCACAAGTTGCTGCTCTATGTGCCGCCGCCTCATTATCAACGCAGGTATTGAAACGGTTATCGTCCGCGATACTCCCACGGAATACCGCGTCATTAACGTGGAAAAAGAATGGGTAAAAAACGACGATTCCACCCAGTTGAAAAGCGGATATTAAAACTTAAACGGAATCTTTATCCAAAGAGTCATTTGTCTGTTTAATTTATTAAACAGTATGTGGAAAAGTCTGTGCAAAACGTTGAAAACCCTGTTTAAAACGTGAAAAACATTGATATTATAAGGAAAATACTTGTGGAAATCTCATTTTTTGCCCCATTTTTGGGGGAGTTTTCCACAGGTAACTTCTTGAAAGAGGAAAACTTTTACTATGAAATTATCTGAAATTACCAAATATTTAGCTCAAAAAGGTCTTGTTTTGGAAGCTCCTAACGCAGACCCTGAAATCCAACACATAAGCTGTGATTCCCGTGACGTGAAGCCAAACACCCTCTTTTTCGTCAAGGGTGTTGCCTTCAAGCCGGAATATTTGGCTTCTGCAGTGGAAAATGGTGCCGTGGCTTACGTTTCTCAGTTTGATTTGGGCGCAGAAATTCCTTTTGTAAAGGTTTCCGATGTTCGCAAGGCTATGCCTTACGGTGCTAAAATTTTCTACGGTGACCCGGTTTCTAAATATAAATTGGCGGCAGTTACAGGTACTAAGGGCAAAACAAGCGTTGTTTATATGCTGAAAAGTGTTTTTGAGCAGGCTTTCGGTGCTGAAAATTACGGTTATATCTCCACAAACGAGGCAAGGTGCGGCTCTGAACCCATTAAAAAAAGCGGAACCACCCCGGAATCCCTTGAACTTTATACGATTTTGAATAAATTTGCTCAAAAAAACGTCTCTGCTGCCGCAATGGAAGTCTCTTCTCAGGCGTTGAAGTATGATAGGGTAGAAGGCCTTCGCTTCCACACGGGAATTTTCCTCAACCTTTCAAATGACCACATCAGCCCCACGGAGCACAGCAGTTTTGAAGACTACAAGGCGGCAAAGCTGAAGCTTTTGGAAAATTGCACCTACGGTCTGGTGAATATTGACGACCCCTACGGTGAGGACTTTTTTGCCGCTTCCAAGTGCGAAAAAACCTTCACTTTCGGCATAAACAAGCCCTGCGACTTACGCGCAGAAAACGTAATTCTTACCAAAAACGGCTCTTCATTCAAGGTCAACGGAGAAGATTTTACCCTTAAAATGCCGGGTGAATTTAACATTTATAACGCACTTGCGGCAATCGGTGTCTGCAAAATGATGAATATTGACGTTGAAACCGTGAAAAAAGGTCTCGCTTCTGCTTCCGCAGAGGGCAGAATGGAGATTTTTGAGAAAAACGGGGTCACTGTTCTGGTAGACTACGCCCATAATAAGCTTAGTTTTGAAGCAGTGTTCGATTTCGTTGATAAATTTTACCCCGAAAGCAGAAAAATCTGTCTTTTCGGCTGCCAAGGAAACAAGGCTCTTGACCGCAGAGTTGAGCTTCCCGAAATCGCAGGAAATCGCGCGGATATGGTTGTTCTCACTTCCGACGACCCTGCAAACGAGGAGCCTATGGAAATTATTCGTCAGGTTGAATTTGAGCTGAAAAAGACCCCCGTGGAATTTGTTTCCATTGAGGATAGGGAAGAAGCTGTTGACTTTGCCGTCAGAAACGCAAAAAGCGGCGACGTGGTAATCCTCGCCGGCAAAGGTCAGGAAACCACCCAGCAGGTTCGCGGCAAATCCGTCAGCTACATCGGCGATATGAAAAAAGCCAAGGAGATTTTGGAGTAGGTAATCTTTATATATGGAGAGACTTATGAGTTCTAAAAATGAGAATTATTATCGGTTGGGTATAAATATTAGGAGTTTGCGCAAAGCGGTTGGTTTAACGCAGGAAGAACTTGCTCATAGATTAAGTTTGGAAATGAATAAACAATCTGTTTCTCAATATGAATTAGGAGACCGAATTCCTGAAAGAGATATTTTATTGAAAATTGCAGAATTTTTTGGTGTTACAGTAGATGAGTTATTATACTGTGATTATTCTAAAATTGAAAGTATGTTTAAAAAGCCTATAAGTGATATAAATTATAATGTTAAAATATTTAATACAATCCTTCCGTTAGTTTGTTCTGATGAGGCTCTTAAAAATTCTAATTTTAAAGAAGCTTATGAACTACATATGAAAGTATATCAAGATCTTGTCAATATGAACGTAAAAGACAGTAGTATTGAAGAAATCAACCGATGCATAGATTTATATGACAAAGCTACTGAGAACGGAGTTATAGAGGGTGTTGCAAACTCTCTATGGTGGATATTGCTTTGGGGTATAGCTGAAACTTTTTGCAAAACAAGTATTGTGGAGAAAATTAGTTTATTACAATCAAAAAAGATTAGCTCTAAAGATTTTTTTAAAAACTTTTTTAGTTATTTATCAGATAATGATAGCGATGAGGATAAGTCTTTTAAAGAATCACGAATCAAATTTATAAAAGATAACGAAATTGATATAATTGTTAAAATTAGACTTTTAAAGTTATCTAAGGTAAAAATTTATTCTGATTTAGGTGATTATTATCTTTCATTGATTTATATATTTAACCTCATTGATAACGGAGAGAGTCGGGAACTAAATCGGAATATTGGCATTTCAATCATGAATTTGTTTGCAATTATGGGAAATACTTATGCTGAAAATTTCTCAGGTTTAAATGAAGACTTATAAAAGTCAACACTACGTTGTCGACATTTTTATAATAATGTGGTATCCTATTATTGTAAAATAATAAGGAGTTGATTTTATGTACGATGTTTGTGATGTTATAAACGCTTCTTTCAGTTCTGCTGATGTAACTACTCATATTTTACGTAGTTATGGTGACGGAAATATGGGTAAGGGAATCCGAAAATTAGCAGGGGAGATGCGTACTATCGGCGGTATTGAAAGCTACAAGATAGGGTACGAATCCGGCGTTTCGGATACATATCCAGTAGCCTTTAACAATGGTTTTGTTACCGGTACTATCTTGGGTGTATGCGTTTGTGGAATAATCGGTTTTGTTGCCTGGTATTCAAGACGGACGGAAAATCAGAACAAGGAAGTTGATTCGGAAAACGAATCTTTTGTTATTGAGGAGGTTTTTGAGAATGAGAAAGAAGAACAAGTTGGATGCAACTAATTTCTGCAAATTGCTTGAAATGTTTGGGGAAGATGCAGCAAAGGATACTCTTGATGATGTAAATGAAGGACGAATCAGTGAGGAAACTATTGAAAAATATTTATATGATGAGTCCGAAACAAAAGAGCAATATGAGGAACGCCTAAAAAAAGAATAAAGCATAAAAAGTCTTCATTTTTATATGGAGACTTTTCTCTTTATATTTAACAAAAATCCGACTTTTTCCTGTTTTTACTTGACAATATATTCGGAATGTATTATAATAATATGGCTTATCGGTTTCGGTAAGTATATGTTTTGAGTCTATTTAAGATAGGTTCTCAGAGCATTTCCTTGGGAACTTGCGTGCAGAGGTGTACGCTACGGGCGCAAAGGGCGCTCGGTCCAAACGGTTCCCCAAAGTCCAAAAGGAGGTGTATTCGTAATGGCAATGAACAAGTATGAAACAGTTTTCGTTCTCAGCACAAAAACTTACGCTGATGATGCAGCTCTCGAAGCTACAACAGAAAAGTTCAAGTCCCTTATTACTTCTAACGGTGGCGTTATCACAAACGTAGATGTTTGGGGTAAAAGAAGACTTGCATACGCTGTAAACTACGAAACAGAAGGTTACTACGTTGTAGTTAACTTTGAAAGTTCCGCTGATCTTCCCAAAGAACTCAGCCGTAACTATCACATTACTGACGGTGTATTGCGTTCTATCATCGTAAAGAAATAATTAACGCAGAGAATGGAGGAAACGAATTATGAACATTAACAAAATCATTCTTATGGGCAGACTTACTGCAGACCCTGAACTCAGAATGTCTCAGGCTAACGTGCCCAACATCAGATTTACTGTTGCTGTAAACCGCAGATTTACAAGGCAGGGCGAAAACCCTCAGGCGGATTTCTTTAATTGTGTGGCGTTCAGAAGTCAGGCAGAGTTCGTTTCCAAGTACTTCAAAAAAGGCTCTCTTATCATCGTTTTCGGCAGCGTTCAGATAGATACCTGGACAGACCGTAACGGCGTTGAGCACAGAACACCCAACATTATGGTTGATGAAGTACAATTCGGTGAATCCAAATCAAACGGCGGCTCCAGAAGCTTTGACCGCGCGGAGGAACCGAAAAAAGAAGGCGACGCTTACAGCAATGCCCTTGATAACGAATTTTTCGCTGACATCAAAGACATTGAAGGTGAATTGCCTTTCTAAGCTTAAATTACGAAAGGAGATACTATCATGGAAAATAAAGAAGTTCAGCAGCCCAGAGAAAACAAGGAATTTGTTAGAGATAACTTCAACGGCAAAAGAAGACCCAAGAAAAGAGTTTGCCAGTTCTGCGCTGACAAAAATGCAGTAATCGACTACAAAGATGCCGGCAAGCTTCGCAAGTTCCTCAGCGAAAGAGGCAAGATCCTCCCCCGCCGTGTAACAAGCACTTGTGCTATGCACCAGAGAGAAGTTACTGCTGCAATTAAGAAAGCAAGAGAAATCGCTCTTCTTCCTTACACAAACGACTAATGT
>JAFSHW010000024.1 GCA_017440085.1 Clostridia bacterium | reverse complement strand
TATTATTCTTTAGGAGGAAATATAAAATGGCAAATGTAAGAGTTGCGATCAACGGCTTCGGTCGTATCGGTCGTCTTGCTTTCAGACAGATGTTCAACGCGGAAGGTTATGAAATCGTTGCAATCAACGACCTCACAAGCCCCGCAATGCTCGCTCACCTTCTCAAATACGACTCCGCACAGGGCAGATATGCTCTCGCTGACACAGTATCCGCTGGTGAAGATTCCATCACTGTTGACGGCAAAACAATTAAAATCTACGCTGAAAAGGATGCTGCAAATCTTCCTTGGGGCGAACTCAATGTAGACGTTGTTCTTGAATGTACAGGTTTCTACACATCCAAAGCTAAATCTCAGGCACACATCGATGCAGGTGCTAAGAAAGTTGTTATCTCTGCTCCCGCAGGCAACGACCTTCCCACAGTTGTTTACAGCGTAAACGAAAAAACACTCACAGCTGATGACAAAATCATCTCCGCTGCTTCCTGCACAACAAACTGCCTTGCTCCTATGGCTAAAGCTCTTAACGACTACGCTCCCATCCAGAGTGGTATCATGACAACTGTTCACGCTTACACAGGTGACCAGATGGTTCTTGACGGTCCTCACAGAAAAGGCGACCTCAGAAGAGCACGTGCAGCTGCCGCAAACATCGTTCCTAACTCCACAGGTGCTGCTAAAGCTATCGGTCTTGTAATCCCCGAACTTAACGGCAAACTCATCGGCTCTGCTCAGAGAGTTCCCGTTCCCACAGGTTCCACAACACTCCTCGTAGCTGTTGTTAAAGGCCAGAACATTACAAAAGACGGCATCAACGCTGCTATGAAGGCTGCTTCTTCCGCTTCCTTCGGTTACACAGAAGAAGAACTCGTATCTTCCGACATCGTTGGTATCACATACGGTTCCCTCTTCGATGCTACACAGACAATGGTAGCTAAGATTGACGACGACACCTATCAGGTACAGGTAGTTTCTTGGTACGACAATGAAAACTCCTACACAAGCCAGATGGTTAGAACAATCAAATACTTCGCAGAACTCAACTAATTATTGATAATGTGATATTTAAATCCCCTCGGTTTAACCGAGGGGATTTTTACACTTTGAAAATTCTATAAAGGACTACAATATTCGAGGCTTTGCCAAATTTAAGTTTTATAATAAATTTTAAGTATAATTCTCCCGAAATAGCAGATAATAGCATCGTAACTTTAATATAACTTCGGATGTATGGAAATAAAGGAGAATTTATATATGAAAGCGACAGGAATCGTACGTAGAATCGACGATTTGGGAAGAATTGTCATTCCCAAGGAGATAAGAAGGACTTTGCGAATTCGCGAGGGTGACCCATTGGAAATTTTTACCGAAAAGGACGGGGAAGTTATTTTCAAAAAATATTCGCCCGTAGGGGAACTTTCCCAATTTGTCAGCGTATATGCGGAAATTATCAATAAATCAACGGGGATTACTGCGGTGATTACCGATAAGGACAGCGTTATTGCGGCGGCAGGCTCCCACAAGAGGGAACTTCTTGAGAAAAAGCTTTCTCACGAGGCGGAGCATATGGTTTCCCAGAGAACGCCTTACGTTTACCGTTTAGGCGAAAAGCGGGTGGAAGTTGTTTCCGGTGAAGAAAAACTTCACGTGGGTATCTGCTCAAAAATTATCGTTGACGGCGACATTGCAGGCTCAATAATTCTTTTGATTGATGATATGGGAGCAATTCCCTCTGAAACTGACGTGAAACTTATCAGCACAACTTCTCAGCTTCTTGCAAGACAGTTGGAAGCGTAAATATTTCCCTCACTGAAAGGTGGGGGATTTTTCTTCTATTTGACAAAAAGTTTGGCAAATAACTATTGCAAAATGGAGAGATATGTTGTATAATAATGAAAAGACTATTTTTACAGAAAGAAGAATCCTTATGAAAGATATTTTTACAGCTCCATTCGTTAAAGAAATGCAGGATACTACTGCTAATATGTATCGCCTTGGCTGGGACGAAAGAAACGGCGGCAACATCAGCTATATGCTTGATGAAAAAGAAGTTGCGGAGTACCTTGATTTGACTAAGGTTATCAGAACTATTCCCACAGGTTTTGATGCGACTGCTCTTATCGGTAAAATTTTTATCGTTACAGGTACAGGCAAATACTTCAAAAACGTTAAGGACGACCCTGAAACGAACTTGGGTATTATCAGAATTGCTGAAGACGGCACAACCGCTGAGCTTCTTTGGGGCTACAAGGACGGCAGTAAATTCACTTCCGAGCTTCCCGCACACCTTATGAGCCATATGGCAAGACTTAAAGTTAACCCCGAAAACAGAGTTGTTATGCACTGCCACCCCACCAACACTTTGGCAATGAATTACATACACGAGCTTGATGAAAAGAAATTCACTCACACACTTTGGGAAATGTGCACTGAATGTATCGTCGTTTTCCCCGACGGTGTAGGTGTTCTTCCTTGGATGCTTTGCGGCACTAATGAAATCGGTGAAGCTACTGCTAAGAAAATGGAAGAA
Source organism: Clostridia bacterium (assembly GCA_017440085.1). GTDB lineage: Bacteria > Bacillota > Clostridia > Oscillospirales > UBA644 > HGM12619. The sequence continues at coordinate 33,523 of JAFSHW010000024.1, read as the reverse complement.
TTCCGTTTGGTAGTTTGGGGTATGCACGGTATTTACGGCGCAGGTAAGGATATGGACGAAACCTTCGGCCTTATTGAAACAGTTGAAAAGGCTGCACAGATTTATATGCTCACTGCTCATATGCCAAGAATCAACACTATTAAAGATGAAGAAATGAAAGTTCTTGCTGAATTCTTCGGCGTTAAATACAGAGCAGATTTTCTTAACCTGTAATTGAAAAATATCAAAGATATTCTCTTCGGGAAATATCTTTTTTTGTATTGACAAATTTCGGCAGGTATGATATAATTATGAGGATAGAATTCCATATGGATATTGATAAGGAGATGCTTTTATGAAAAAAATTACCTTCGGTACTCCCGAAAAATTCGTTCCTTCAATGTTTTGCGATAACTTTAATTATGTTGAAAAGGACATAAAATATGACGTTTCAAGAATTAAGGCAAAGGAAAACTCCAAGGGTTATACTCTTTTGCTTCCTTTGGGCTCAAACGAACATATTTACGGCTTTGGTCTCCAGCTTAAAAAATCGGATTTTAAGGGCAGTAAGGTTACTATCCGCACCAACGCTGACCCGGTTGCCGCAACAGGTGACTCTCACGCCCCCGTACCTTTTTTCGTAAGCACGGCAGGATACGGTATTTATTTTGATACTGCAAGATGCGTTGAATTCGATTTTGCCGCAAAACTTACAGGTAATGCAAAAATCTCCGAATCAAAAATTATGATGACTACCGACGAGCTTTATGACACAAATAAAGACGATTCTGACGGCGTTTGCGCTATTCAGATTCCCGTGGCAAAGGGTATTGATATTTACGTTATTGAAGGCGAAACAATTACCGACATCGTTGCGCAGTACAATATGCTTGCAGGCGGTGGTTGCAACGTTCCTAAATGGGGCTTGGGTGTGTTTTATAGATGTTGCGGTTCCTGGAATCAAGAACAGGTAAAAGGAATTGCAGATTATTTCAGAAATAAAGATATTCCTTGCGAAATTCTCGGTCTTGAACCAGGTTGGCATACGAGAGCTTATTCCTGCTCTTACGTCTGGAGCCCTGAAAGATACCCAAATCCTGATGAGCTTATTGAATACGTTGGCTCAAGAGGTTACCATTTGAACCTTTGGGAGCACGCTTTCACCAATCCCGAAGCTCCTTTCTACGATGAAATGAAGGATAAATGCGGTAATTTTGACGTATTTAATGGTCTTGTTCCCGACTTTGCACTCCCTGAGGCAAGAAAGATTTTTGCCGATTACCACAAGGAAAATATAGTTAAAGGTTGCATTGACGGCTTTAAGCTTGATGAATGCGACAGCAGTGACTACACCGGAGGTTGGTCTTTCCCAAATCTTTCCGAATTCCCTTCAGGTCTTGAAGGCGACTGCTACCACAATCTTTTCGGCACGCTTTACGCAAAAACTATGCTTGACGCTCTTGACGGCAAGCCTACTCTTTCTTCAATCAGACAGTTCGGTGGATTGTGCGCATCATATCCTTTTGTGCTTTATTCTGACCTTTACGACCACAAGGATTTTATCAGAGGTTGTGTAACAAGCGGCTTCTCAGGTCTTCTTTGGACTCCCGAAGTGCGTGATGCAAAATCTGCCGAGGATATGAAGAGGAGGCTCCAATCTGTAGTATTTTCTCCACAGTGCCTTATTAACGCTTGGTATTGCGAAGAAGCTCCTTGGTTGGAATTGGGTTGCGAAGACGATGTAAGAGAAATCCTTAAAATAAGAGAAAAGGTTGTTCCTTATTTAGTTGAAGCTTTTGAGAAATACAATAAAACAGGCGTTGCTCCTATGAGAGCGCTCGTTTCTGACTATACTGACGACCCCGCTACCTACGGAATTGACGACCAATATATTTTAGGCGAAAATCTTGTGGTTGCGCCTATGGTTGCAGGGGAAAAGAGCCGTAAGGTATATCTTCCCAAGGGTGAATGGGTTGATTTCTTTACAGGAGAAAAGCAGGAGTGTGGATATTTTGAAGTGGAAACCGATAATATCCCTGTGTATAAGCGCGTAGGCTAAAACTATTGCAATGAATTTTTTCAGTAAAATTTCAAGCGAAGCACTGTATGCTTTTTTCGTAAGCGTTAACGTGCATTTGGCATTGGGCAAAAACCCCACTACGGCTATGTTTGAAAATATAAATCAAATAAAAAATAGAAAGCTAAAGCGTGTATTAAACGACATAAGAACGGAGATGTTTACTAAGGGAACTCCATTTTCCGATGCCTTTGAGCTTTACGGTAAAGGATTCCCGCCTGAGATTCTGGCAGCTCTTCGCGTGGGAGAGACAACGGGTACGATGCCTTCCATTTTGCAAAGTTGCGAGTCAATTTTAAAGCTTCGTTATGAATCGGAAAAATCTGCTAAAACAGAACTGATTTACCCGCTGCTTTTAATCTCGCTGATATTTGCTTTGACAGTAATCGCAGTTTTAATGCTTTTCCCTATAATCTTTTCTGCATTGCCTCACGGAAATGATTTTTCCAATGAGGGGCTTTTTCTTAATGCTTTGGAAATAGCTTTAATCGCTTTTTCGGTAATCGCGTTGCTTTTTATATTTTATAAGTTGTTTGAGCCTTTCGGTTGCTTTGTTGATTTTTTAAAAATTCATATTCCCATAATCGGAAAACTTGAGAGGGCAAGAGTTACTTCAATTTGCGCCCTTTGCCTTGAAAAAATGATGAGTAACGGTGTTTCCGGGCTGATTATTTACGATATGCTGATTCTCGTTGCCCCAAATAAGTGGGTGAAAGAAAATTTAAGGGAAAGCTACCAATCACTTTTGGAAGGGATTTCAATAGACATTTGCTTGCAAACAACAAAGGGCTTCACTGAGCTTTTTTATACCGTGCCAATAATCGGAAGAACTGTAAGCGGTGAAGGGCGAAACCCTATGGGAGTATGTGCGGAATTGGCAAAGACGGAAATGATTTCCCAAATGAAAGTCCTTGTCTCTTTGGTTCAGCCAGTAATGTTCCTTTTAATTGCTGGGGTTTTGATTGGCGGAGTTTGTTTTTTTGCAGGGGAATATTTATTGCATATGAACGAAATTATAGTTTTAACATAAAAATAAGGACGGATGTCACTTGACTTCCGTCCTTTAAATTTATCTTTTTATGAAATGCTAAGTTTATAAAATTCGCCTTTTTTCGCCATAAGTTCGTCGTGTGAGCCTTGCTCCTCAACGCCTTTGCTCGTAAGGTAAATGATTGTATCCGCGTTTTTGATGGTGGTCAAGCGGTGGGCGATAGTCAAAGTCGTTCTGCCTTCTGCCAAACGCTCAAGAGATTTTTGAACGATTCTTTCGCTTTGGTTTTTATGTCATTTTTTTATAATATGATGAATATGTGAAAAAACTTTAAGCTTGGCTGAGGTTTTGTTGAAAAAGTTTACTGTTTTAGAATGTTTAATAATTCCACGTATGAATTGTAAGTTGTTTTTATATTGTTTGACAGTTGACTTTATTTTAGTTTTGTGATAAAATATTAAAGCAATATTGCTAGTGAAAATTTAGGAGTGATCTTCGAAATAAATAATTATATTTATAAATTAAAATTAGAAAGGATTTTTATAATGAAAAGTTTTAAGTTATTTTTGGTTGTTATAGCGATATCAATATTTATGTCCATAGGAGCTATTTCGGTTTCTGCAGTTTCAAGAGAAAATTTGACGGCGGATATTTCTGCATTGAATTTTACTGCATCGAAGACCTCTACTGTTGAATTAAGAAATAAAGTCGCAAAAAATTGGACATTTGAACAACAAGGTTATTTGGAACAAAACTGTTTGGGGTGGGCGCTTGGTATTGTCGCTTGGTGCTGGCCTTGGGATGAAAGTGCTTCTTTTGATGAGGTTGATGAAAATTTATCTATATCTTATAACTGTGTTGGATATTCAACTATGAGTTGCGATATTTATGCTTATGGTGATAATAATGAAATAGTTCATTTTGCACGTGGGATAAATGATGGCCCTACCGCAAAACCTCCAATTGATGCGAAATGGGGAAGCTATGAGATTTTCTTACATTCAACAACAGACCCGTATTATACTGTTGCAGAGTCAGGATTTGCCCAAGCCTATGGTAGATTAGTAAGAGCTTATATAGAAAAGTGAGGAGAGTATTTATGAAAAAAAGCGTAGTTGTTTCAATCCTATGTAGTTTTTTAGTAGTTACAATTTTAATTTCAATAATCATTTTTAATAGCCTGGAACTTAGAACTAAGGCTCAAATAAATAACTTGTTTGATGAAATTCAGAAGAGGTTAGAATTTAGTTATTCTTCGAATGGAAGTTATTATGTCGATGGCCTACCATTGTTTTTAAGTTCGAATCCTTACGATTATGTGCGGAATAATGATGAATATGATTCTCTTGTTGATTTAGGAGTAAGATCTTTGCCTGTTATAGAAGATTATTTAAGTGAATATTTGAAAAATTCAGATGGTTTATATGGTTATATCCTTGCAATAGCCATAGAGGACATTGCAAAGATTGATTTTAAGGAAACTGAAGAGTATAAATGGGCAACCGGATCTTCATTTCTAAATTCATGGAAAAATGCTAAGACGGAGGTTGAAAAAGTTGTTTATGATACGTATTATGATGAAACTTTGTCAGATAACGAAAAGACTGAAATAATTATTAAATTTGGTGTATTATCGTTAGAAACTTTGGAAAGTATAAAAGCGGAAACTTTGACGTATGATATAAATCTTGAGGATTCTAAAGCTGATGTATTGGCTGAGAAGCTTGTTAATTTAATAACTACAAGCGATAGAGATACTTTGGTTGGAATTGCTAATAGGGAATTTCCTCTGAACACATAAAAAAGGGCGGAAGTCGAAAGACTTCCGTCCTTTAAATTTATCTTTTTATGAAATGCTAAGTTTATAAAATTCGCCTTTTTTCGCCATAAGTTCGTCGTGTGAGCCTTGCTCCTCAACTCCTTTGCTCGTAAGGTAAATGATTGTATCCGCGTTTTTGATGGTGGTCAAGCGGTGGGCGATAGTCAAAGTCGTTCTGCCTTCTGCCAAACGCTCAAGAGATTTTTGAACGATTCTTTCGCTTTGGTTATCAAGAGCTGAAGTAGCCTCGTCAAGAATAAGAATTGGGGGATTTTTAAGGAAAACTCTTGCAATACTGATTCTCTGCTTCTGACCGCCTGAAAGCTTAACGCCTCTTTCGCCAACGTAAGTATCGTAGCCGTCGGGAAGCTTTGAAATGAATTCGTCTGCCCCCGCTTTTCTTGCAGCTTCCATAATCTCTTCTTCTGTGGCTCCCGGTTTTCCGTATTCAATATTTTCCCTTACAGTTCCGTAGAAAAGGTAAACGTCCTGCTGAACGATACCGATATTTCTGCGGAGGCTTTCAAGGGTAATATTCTTAATGTCTATGCCGTCAACGGTAATGGTGCCGTCAGAAACCTCATAGAAACGGGGAATAAGATTGCAAATTGTAGTTTTTCCTCCGCCTGAGGGCCCGACGATTGCCACGTTGGTGCCTTTTTTGATGTCAAGATTTATGTGACTGAGAACGTCTTCATTTTCTTCCGTGTATTTGAAAGAAACGTTTTTGAAGGAAATATCACCCTGAACGTTTTCAAGCTCAACAGCTCCGTTTTCATCAACGATTGCAGGCTCAACATCCATAACTTCGATGAACCTCTCAATACCTGTCATACCGCGCTGGAACTGCTCGGTGAATTCTACGATACGTCTGATTGAGTTGAGGAGGGTTGTTGCGTAGAGAAGGAAAGTCATAAATTCCGGGGCTGTGAGAGTGCCGCTTTTCATAAAAAACGCGCCGCAAATTACTATGGTTATGTACATAATGCCGTCAAAAAGCCTTGTGGAGCTGTGGAATGACGCCATTGTTTTATATACGATTTTCTTAATATCTAAAAATCTGTTATTGCCTTTGTTGAATTTTTCTTGCTCAATAGGCTCGTTTACGAAGCTTTTTACAACCCTGATGCCAAGAAGGCTATCTTCAACTTGGGCGTTCAGTTCACCAACTTGAGAACGGGACATTTTAAAGCCTGCTCTCATTTTTTTGTTGAAAAATTTGGTGACCAAAAGCATAAGGGGGAGAATTGCGAACATTATAAGCGTCAGCCAAAGGTTTGAAAAGCTGAGGATTACGAAAGCTGCAATTATTTTGATGCCTGCAATGAAAAATTCTTCAGGGCAATGGTGGGCAAATTCTGTAATGTCGAAAAGGTCAGAGGTCATTCTTGACATAAGCTGGCCCACTTTTGTGTTATCGTAGTAAGAATGCTCAAGCTTTTCAAGATGGGTAAAGAGGTCTTTTCGCATATCCGTTTCGATTGCCGCACCCATAATGTGGCCAACCGATGCCATATAGTAGTTTGCCAAGGTGTCGATAATTCGCAAAATCAGATAGAAAATTCCAACTTTTAAAATAAGCTCTGTGGTCAGCAGGGAAGTGCTTTCCATTGCTTTGCCTGTGAGAAGCTCTACGATTTTTGGCAAAACAAGTTCGCAAACGGTTGTTAATGCGGCGCAGAGCAGGTCAAAAAATACCGTTGCCTTGTGCCTTTTGAAATAAGGTAAAAATCTTTTTACCAAATATGAGGTTTTAAAAACTTTCTTTTCGTTTTCCATTTTCTAAGTTCCTTTATTAAAGTTTGTTAAGGGCGTCTCTCACGCTGTCAACTCTCACCAGCTCAAGGGAAGTTTCAAAGTCAATTTTATTCCTTGCGGGAATAAGGCAACGCTTGAATCCAAGGTTTTTCGCTTCTGTAACTCTTCTTTCCAAAGATGTTACTGCTCTTATTTCACCTGCAAGACCCAATTCTCCGATAATCATAGTGTCTTCGGGGATTATGAAATCCTTTAAGCCTGAGGCGAGGGCTATTGCTACTGCCAAATCTGCCGCAGGGTCATCAAGGCGTATGCCGCCGATTATATTTAAATAGGTATCTGAATTGCCGAAAAACAGTTTGCAACGCTTTTCCAAAACTGCAATTATCAAGTTGAGCCTGTTATAGTCGTATCCAACAGAAACTCTTCTTGGTGCAGGAAATGGGGTGGGGGAGACGAGAGTTTGAATTTCCGCAAACAAAGGGCGAGTGCCTTCAACCACGCAAGCGGTGGCAATTCCGGAAATATCAGTTGGCTTGCCTTGAAGGAAAAGCTGAGATGGGTTTTCAACCTCTTTTAAGCCTGTTCCCGTCATTTCAAAAACACCGATTTCATTTGTGGAACCGAATCTGTTTTTCACCGCGCGGAGAATTCTGTATTCCTGGCTTCTGTCGCCCTCAAAGTAAAGAACTGCGTCAACCATATGCTCCATAACCTTTGGTCCTGCAACGGCGCCCTCTTTGTTTACGTGGCCAACCACGAAAACGGGGATTTCTTCGCTTTTTGCAAAGTTCATAAGCATTGAAGTTGCTTCTTTAACTTGAGCTACGCTTCCGGGGGAAGAGTTTATATCCTCTTTTTGCATTGTTTGAATGGAGTCTACTATTAAAATATCGGGTTTTTCGATTCTTGCGTATTCGCATACCTCTTCAATATCGGTTTTTGCAAGGAGATACACTTGTCCGTCGGAAAGTCCAAGGCGGTCAGCTCTCAGTTTGATTTGGCGAGGGGATTCTTCACCTGAAACGTAGAGAATTTTGTGAGATTGGCTTAATTTAAGGCAGATTTGGAGCAAAATGGTGGATTTACCTATGCCCGGTTCCCCCGTTACCAAAATCAGCGAACCCTTTACGATTCCACCACCAAGCACTCTATCAAGCTCTTTTATTCCTGTCTGCGTTCTGACCTCGTCTGTTTCGTCAATTTCCGAAAGCTTGGTTGCTGTGGAGGTGATTGTATGAACAGAAGCTTTTTTCGTGCTTTTTTCGGGAGCAGAGATTTTAAATTCCGCCATCGTATCCCATTGACCGCAAGAGGGGCATTTCCCCGACCATTTGGGGCTTTCTGCACCACATTCCGTGCAGACGTATACGGTTTTGTTTTTAGAAGCCATTTTTAGTCCTTTTTATTGGTATATTTTACATTATTATACCGCAAATAACTCGTTTCGTCAAGCCTTTTTTCGGGCGAAAAAAAGTTAAAAAATATTGGAAAAAATCCCATTGTGCAAACTATACAAAAAAATCTTAAAATATAGAAAAAAGTTTTGTAGGTGGTGTGAGAAATATTTTTAATATACCGCTTGATTTTCTTGAAGATTTGCGGTATAATATTAGTAAAGTGGAGCAAAGGTGTGGATTTGTGTGGAAAGTGGAGCACAAAGCCACTGAATTGCCCCTCAAAATGGATGAAGTGGCGAAAATCTTCCGAAAATGAAAGGGTGAGGCTGATATGGACAACTTAATAGGTAATTATCAGCACACGCTGGATACTAAAGGAAGAATGTTCCTTCCCTCAAAGCTTCGTACCGAAATCGGCGAAAGCGTTTATATGACCCGTGGCCTTGACCACTGTATTTTTATCTTTTCTGAAGAACAGTGGAAGGTTTTCTACGATAAGATTCAAGGAATCACAACCTACAATGCCCGTGACCTTCAGCGTTTCTTCTTTGGTAACGCAGCTCAGTCTCCGGTAGATGCTCAGGGAAGAATCGCAGTTCCTCAGGGTTTGAGAGATTTCGCAGGACTTCAGAAAGATGTTACCATCGTCGGCGTTTCCGGCAAACTTGAACTTTGGGATACAGAAAAATGGAACGCATTTAACCTCAAGATGGAATCCGACGAAAGCGTTGAAGCAGCTCTCAGAGCTATCGACCTTAATATTTAATATATGGGTGAATTTGAGCATATTCCCGTTCTTTTCAAAGAAACGGTTGATTCATTAAATATCCGCCCCGACGGCATTTATTGCGACGGTACGGCAGGCGGCGGAAACCACTCCTTCGCAATCGGCAGTAAGCTTAATTCAAGCGGCAAATTGATTTGCACCGACAGAGATATTGACGCTGTAAACGAATGCACAAGAAAGCTTTCACCTTTGGCTTGCGGAGTTGAGATTTTTCACACCACTTACACTTCAATCCCCGAAATTCTTACTGAAAAGAATTTAAAAGCTGACGGGCTTCTCCTTGACTTGGGGGTTTCTTCCCACCAGTTGGACGAGGCTGAAAGAGGCTTTTCCTATATGCAGGACGCACCTTTGGATATGAGAATGAACAGGGAAGACAGCCTTACGGCGGCAGACGTGGTAAACGGCTATTCCGAAGAAGAGCTTGCAAAAGTCTTTTTTGAATACGGCGAAGAAAGATATTCAAGACAGATTGCCTCAAGAATATGCAAATACAGAGTAAACGATAAAATCGAATCCACACTCCAATTAAGCGATATAATCCAAAGCGCGATGCCCGCCAAGGCTTTAAGAGAAGCTCAGCACCCTGCAAAAAGAGTTTTCCAGGCGTTGAGAATTGAAGTCAACGGAGAGCTCACTCAAGTTGAAACCCTTTTGGAAAACGTTTTCCCCGTAATGAATAAGGGTGGCAGAATTTCAATAATAACCTTCCATTCTTTGGAAGACAGAATAGTAAAATTAGCTTTTGCAAAAGCTGAAAAACCTTGCACTTGCCCGTCTAATTTCCCCGTATGCGTATGCGGAAAGGTAAGCAAGGGCAAAGTGATAACCAGAAAACCAATAATTCCCTCACAAGAGGAATTGGAAATAAATCCGCGTTCAAGAAGCGCGAAATTAAGAGTATTTGAAGTAATTTGAAAGGAGATGACCTGCTATGAACAAGGCGAAGATGAATAAAATCCTCAATTTAATGATAGTTGCTTTAGTTTTAATCATAGTAGCGTCACTTGTAATCGGCGTAAACTGTTCTATTGAGCAGTATGAAAAAATTTACCGCACGAAACAGCTTAACGCTCAGCTTGAAGAAGAAATCAACTATGGTATGAAGCTCCAGATAGAATATGAGAGCAGAACCAATATCAGAGAGGTTGAGGAGTACGCCATAAACACTCTTGGACTCCAGAAATACAGTAACTATCAGGTTGAGTATATTGCGGACCAGAACTCAAACAAAACAGTAGTTTTTGCCGAAAATATGGGGCAGGAAAATCTTTTGTCCCGCGTGAGCGCAGTTTTTTCCATTATAACGGAATATTTTGACTGATAGGTTCATAATTTATTAATATCGAATTCATTTTTTACTTCTCCTATAAAGCAGATTTGAGATAAAATTTGCACTTTGTTTTGTTAAGGGTCATCTTAGTGTTAAGGTGACCCTACCTTTTCAAATATGAGAAAACAGGAAAGGATATTCAAATGCCAAAAAGACCTTCAAAATCTATGGTTATAAGATTTTACGTAATCAGGATTGCTTTCGTTCTTGCCTTTATTGCTCTTGCGGCAAGATTTTTTTACTTGCAGATAATTGAACACGATAAATACGAGCAGCTTGCCGTTTCTCAGCAGACAAGTGATATTACCGTTTCTGCTCAGCGCGGAACTATTTACGACGTTAACGGTAATGCGTTAGCGGTAAGTGCTACTGCTCATATGGTAACTATTGCGCCAAATAAAATTACCGATGAAGAGACAAGGATAGCACTTTCTGAGGGTCTTGCGGAAATTCTTGAGCTTAAATACGAAGACGTTTACGCTAAGGCAAATCAGAAAAAGTCTCAGTATGCGGTAATTGCAAGAGGTGTCGAAAGCGACGTTATTGATAAGCTTACAGAATTCCTTTCCACAAGTAAAAAATTCAGCACTGCGGTCAGCGTTACCGAAAGTGCAAAAAGATATTACCCCCACGGAAATCTTCTTTCTACCGTTCTTGGCTTCGTAGGTGTTGATAGCCAAGGTCTTGAAGGCATTGAATATATGTATGATGCGTACTTGAAGGGTACTGACGGTAAAATAATTTCATCTCAGAACGCAACCGGTACATCGATGCCCTTCGAATACGAAAAGTACATAGATGCGGAAGACGGTTACGATATTACCTTGACCGTGGACCTTGAAGTGCAGTATTTCCTTGAAAAGCATATTGAAAACACACGAGTTGAGCACAACGTACAGAGCCGTGTTGCCGGTGTTGTTATGAACGTTAAAACGGGAGAAGTTTTGGCAATGTCTACCAAGCCGGACTTCGACCCCAATGAATATATGGTTATTACCGACTCTTTGACCTTGGATTACCTTGAGCAGTTTAAAAACGACGAGGACGATAACGCTGAATATAATAAAATTTATACGGATACCGTTAAAAGCTATTGGAAAAATAAAATCGTTTCAGAGCAATATGACCCCGGTTCAACCTTTAAAATTTTCACCAGCGCAATGGCTTTGGAGGAGGGCTTGGTTTCTGTAAACGAGAACTTTTTCTGCAGCGGTAACGTTAAAAAGGGCGCAGTAACCTACCATTGCCACAAAAGAGAAGGCCACGGCCACGAAACGTTCCTTGAAGCTTTGGGAAATTCCTGCAACCCCGTATTTATCGCCCTTTCCGAAAGAGTTGGAATTGAAAAGTTCTACAACTACATTACTATTTTCGGCCTTCGCGAAAAAACAAACGTAGGCCTTCCCGGCGAGGTTTCAGGTCTTCACCATTCACTTTCAAGTATGTCTACTTACAACTTGTTTTCATCATCATTCGGTCAGACGTTTCAGATTACCGGTATGCAGCTTATTGCAGGCGTTTCTGCCATTGCCAACGGCGGCACATATATGCAACCGTATATTATAAAGGAAATTACTGATTCTGACGGAAATATTATCGTAAGCAACGAGCCTAAAGAGGTTCGCAACGTAGTTTCTGAAAAAACAGCGGAAACTCTTTGGGAAATGCTGGAATTTGCAGTTGAAACAAACTATAAGAATACCGCTTACGTTGAAGGTTATAAAATTGCAGGTAAGACAGGTACTTCAGAAAAGGTTGACAACGGCAGCTACGAAAACAGCAAGCGTATCGCTTCGTTTATTTGCTTTGCTCCTGCCGATGACCCTGAAATTTGCGTTCTCGTTATAGTTGACGAACCTAATTCTGAGGTTCAATACGGTTCACTTATTGCGGCACCTTTGGGTAAAGATATTATGTACGATTGCTTGAAGCATTTGAATATTGAACCTAACTACGAAGACGGGTCTTCCGTTCAGTCTGTAAAAATTCCGTACGTAAGGGATATTTCTCTCGCTGAAGCGAAATCCAAACTTATGGCTGAGGGCCTTACGGTAAAAGTTGTGGGTGAAGATCTTTCCGATTCTACTGTAACTTATCAGATTCCCGGCAGCGGTAAAAAGCTTCCGGTGGGGGGAACGGTAATTTTATATACTAATAATGAAAAGGTTGCGTACACCACCACAGTACCAAGCCTTGTGGGTAAAACTGCCGCTGAGTGTAATACTATTCTTGCGGCAAGCGATTTGAATATTAAAGTCGTTGGGGCAAACATCAATTTCCCCGATACGGTAGCTGTAAGTCAAAGCCCTGCAGCAGGCGAGGTTGTAGATAAAGCCACTGTGGTAACGGTAACTTTTGAATAAACGGGAAGTAAAATTAAAGAATTTATATTTGGGAGATATTTTCGTGCAGCTTTACGAATTGGTAGAGGATGCTGAAAATAAAGGACTTTCCGAAAAAGAACTGAAAATTGAAATTGAAAATATTACTGCTGACCTTTCTCAAGTCAGAGAGGGGAGCTTGTTCGTTGCCGTAAAGGGGCACCACCATAATGGCCACGATTTTATTCCTCAGGCTGTAAAAATGGGTGCAAAAGCTGTTATTTGCCAAGAAAAGCCTTGTGAAATCAGCGAAAACTGCGTTTATATTGCTGTGGAAAATTCCCGTAAAGCCTTGGCTTATGCCGCGAAGGAATTTTACGGAAGGGCTTGCGAAAAGCTTTGCATTATCGGAATAACGGGTACCAACGGCAAAACCACAACGGCGCATATGATAGCCCATATTTTAACTGAAAGCGGTGTGAAATGCGGGGTTATCGGAACTGTGGGAACTGTTTTTCAAGATAGCTTTTTGCCCTCATCCCACACGACTCCCGACCCTGTTACTCTCCACCAAATTTTTTCAAAAATGGCAGAAAGCGGAATTACTCACGTGGTTATGGAAGTTTCTTCCCACGCTTTGGCTCAGGATCGAGTTTACGGCGTGAATTTCAAGGTGGGAGTGTTTACAAATCTTTCCGTTGACCATCTTGATTACCACGGAGATATGCAAAACTACGCAAAATCTAAGCTGAAGCTTTTTGAGCAGGCTGAAATTTGCATTGCGAATAAAGACAGCGACTTTTCTGAACCCTTCGTTAATTTTAAATCGGGGGAAAATGGTGTTTTGACCTTCTCAGCTCACGCAGATTCTGATTATAAAGCTGAAAATATCAGCGTTACATCAAATGGAAATGGGTTTAATATTGTAAAGTCTAATAGCTTTACACCTATAAAAATCAAACAGAAAATCAGCGGATTTTTTAACGTATACAATGCCTTGGCGGCGTTTGCGGCGGTGGATTCTTTGGGACTTGATAGCAGTGAAATTTCCGCAGGATTAGCGGGTTTTTCCTCTGTTAAAGGCAGAATGGAAACCGTGGAAACAGGGCGTGATTTTTCCGTTATTATAGATTTTGCCCATACGCCCGACGGTTTGGGAAATTTACTCAGCTCTGTGAGAAGCTTCTGTAAAGGTGAAGTACTTGTCGTGTTCGGTTGCGGCGGAGACAGAGATAAATCAAAAAGACCTATGATGGGACGAATTGCAGAAGCCTTGGCGGATAAAATTTTCCTCACTTCAGATAACCCAAGGAATGAAAATCCTCAAGAAATTATTGATGATATACTAAGGGGAATGAAAAATTCTTCAAAAACGAGGGTTTTTGTTGATAGGCGAGAGGCTATTTGCAAAGCGCTTGAAACGGCGAAGAAAAACGACGTGGTCGTACTTGCAGGAAAAGGCCACGAGACTTACCAGATTATAAACGGCGAGAAAAAACATTTTGATGAACGGGAAGAAATAGAGAATTTTTTGAAAAACAGGTAAAGACATAATGGTCTTAGCTGCGAAAGGATACTTGTAAAATGAAATTTGAACAGATTGCCCAGGTTTGCGGCGGAAAACTCATAAACGGCAGCGGTGCCGAAAATATAGAAGCTGTAAAATTTGTTACGGATTCAAGGGAAGCAAAGGAAGGTTGCATTTTCGTCTGCATAAAGGGCGAAAGAGTTGACGGCCACGATTATATTTCAAGTGCGGAAGCTAATGGCGCTTGCGGATTCCTTTGCGAAAAAGAGCTTGATACTCAGCTACCTTACGTTATAGTTCCGTCTTCCGTTAAAGCTTTGGGAGATTTCGCTTCAAATTACCGCAGCGGGCTTAATATGAAAACGGTTGCGGTTACCGGCAGCGTAGGGAAGACTACTACCAAAGAATTTATTTACTGCGTTCTTGCCCAGGGCTTCAAGGCTTTTAAGACGGAGGGCAACAAAAACAGTGATATTGGTCTGCCTTTGACCCTTCTTTCCATTCCAAAAGACTGTGAGGCTTCAGTTTTGGAAATGGGAATGAGCAACTTCGGGGAAATTGACGTGCTTACTAAAATTGCACGACCTGACGTTGCGGTGATTACCAATATCGGATTTTCACATATCGAATACCTTAAAACTCAAGAAAATATTATGAAAGCAAAGCTTGAGATTCTTAACGGACTTTCTCCCGACGGAACGCTTATTCTTAACGGAGATGACGCTCTTCTTAAAACTCAGGGCAAAGCTTGGCAAAAAACTCTCTTTTACGGAATCGGTAACGAGGACTGCCAATACAGAGCAAGAGATATTCTTTTTGATAACGGTTCAACAACTTTCCTTGCAGTAACTCCTGAGGGTAATGTTACAGTAAAGATTCCTACGGAAGGGCTTCATAACGTATATAACGCGCTTGCAGCCATTGCAGTAGGTCACGTTATGGGAATTTCACCCAAAGAGGCTGCGGCAGGCTTTGCAAATTACAAAAATGCTCCCCTGCGCCAAAACGTTTACGAAAAAGAGGGCTTCACGATTATTGAAGACTGCTACAATGCAAGCCCTGCTTCAATGCAATCTGCCCTTGAACTTCTCAGATTTAAAAACGGCAGAAAAATTGCTGTTTTAGGGGATATGCTGGAGCTTGGAGCCCTTGCACCTAAGCTTCACAAGCAGGTTGGAACTTATCTGCACGGCATTGATATGCTCGTAGCCTTTGGAAACCACAACGACGACTACGCTTGCGGTGCTTTGGAAGCAAATATGAAAGAAGAAAATATTTTTAAATGCAATAATACTGAAGAGGTTGCGGCTGTGCTGGAAAAAATCGCAGAAAAAGGCGACGTTATCCTTTTTAAAGCAAGCCGTGGAATGAAAGCGGAAAATGCGCTTGCGCTTTTCTTTGAAAAAATGGGTAAATGAAAGGAAGTTTGAATTATGGAAATGCCTTCTCTTTTGATTCTTTTGGGCGGTTTGGGCGTTGCGTTGGTTTTTACTTGCGCTATAATGCCTATATTTATACCGTATTTGCGCAGGCTGAAATTCGGTCAGCAGATAATTGAAGAATACGGCCCCACCTGGCATAAAAACAAGCAGGGAGTCCCCACTATGGGCGGTATAGTTATTATTTTAGTTACCGTTGCCGCATTTTTAATTTTTGATTTTAAGTATTACAGCGCAGGCTCCTTTGCTACCTCAAAAGCCTTTGCTTGCCTTTTGACTTCCGTGGTTTTCGGAATTATCGGATTCCTTGATGACTTTATTAAAATCAAGCAGAAGCACAATTTAGGGCTTACGGAGATTCAGAAGCTGGCTCTTCAGTTTATAGCTGCCATTGCTTTCATTGTTTTTATGGCGTTTAACAGGGCTATCGAAACCTCAATTTTCCTTCTTATTGGCGAAGGCTTCAGCCTTGATTTGGGATTTTTGGTTTATATTGTTTGGTTTTGCGCCATAATCGGCTTTACCAATGCGGTGAACTTCACCGACGGCATTGACGGTTTGGTAACAGGCGTTTCAATCCCTGTAATGATTTTTCTTGTTTTTGCGGCAAATTTGGCAATGGAAGCAGAGCTTTCAATCCTTTCTATGGTAATGATTGGGGCGCTTATTGGTTTCCTTATTTTCAACTGGCACCCTGCGAAGATTTTTATGGGCGACACCGGCTCGATGTTCTTGGGCTGTATGGTTGTAACGGTTGCAATTTCACTTAATATGACTTTCGTGCTTCTTATTGCAGGCATCGTTTACTTAATTGAAGCTCTTTCCGTAATTATTCAGAGAACTTATTTCAAGCTCACTCACGGCAAGCGTCTTTTTAAAATGACACCTATTCACCATAGCTTTGAGCTCAGCGGTTGGAAAGAAGAAAAAATCGTTTTGAGCTTCACTTTCGTATCTGTAATCGGTTGTTTGATTGCGGCTGTGATTGCGTATTTAATGTTTGAAAACAACGTTATTTTGTTTTAATAAATAATTTTTGCCGGCGTTTCGGCGGCAGAATGGAGATTTTATGGCACAGACAGTTACCGCAAAAAAGAAAGAAGTTAATAAAACGGTTCCGAAGAAAAAAGGTTTTCTTTTTAATTCGGAATACCGTAATATGCCAATGTTTGACCTACCGTTTTTATTCATAGTGCTTTTAATTTTAATCGTTGGGCTTTTTATGCTCTTTTCATCGGGCTATGCTGCAGCACTTTCCAAAACGGGAAACAGCTATTACTTTATTTCAAAGCAAATTCAATGGGCGGCTATCGGTATCGTGGTAATGCTTGCGGCGTCGGTGCTTCCGTCTTTGATTGACAGAAAAATATACAATCTCGCAATTATGGGCTTTTACGTTCTTTCAATTATACTGCTGATTATAGTTTTAATCGTAAGTAAAGACTCTGAAAAACGTTGGCTCTATGTGGGATCGTTCCAGTTCCAGCCATCGGAATTTGCAAAGCTGGCAATAATTATGATGCTGGCACTGTATATTTCAGTTTACAAAGATAAAATGAATACCTTCGTAAACGGAATTGTCTTCCCCGGAATAATTTTCGGAACCTGTTTTATTTTGGTTTTCCTTGAGCCCCATCTTTCAGGCGCGATTCTCATTGCAGGTATCGGTTACGTTATGATGTTTTCCGGCGGCTGCAATAAAATAATTGCTGTCGGAGGCTTGGTTGCGGTTCTTGCGGCGTTTTTCATTTTGGACTATTTTATAGTGGAGCAGGGGAATAACCTGTTCCTTGCAGATTACCAGGCAAAACGCTTCGTTATTTGGCACGACCCCACTCAAGACCTTTACGGTGCAGGATTCCAGCCTTATCAGTCAACTTTGACCATTGGTTCGGGGGGACTTTTCGGCTTGGGTTACGGTAAGAGCAGGCAGAAATATCTCTTCCTACCCGAACCGCAGAATGACTACATTTTCTCTATCATTTCAGAGGAATTGGGCTTTGTTGGCGTTATAATAATTATGCTCCTCTTCGTTTTTCTTATTTGGAGAGGCTTCCACATCGGCATTCGCGCTCGCAACACTTTTGAATCAATGCTTGTAATCGGCATCATTTCTAAGGTTGCAATTCAGACCCTTTTGAATTTTGCCGTTGTTAGTAACTCAATCCCCGCAACGGGAATTTCACTTCCTTTCTTCAGCTACGGCGGCACAGCCCTTTGCGTTCAGCTTGTTGAAATGGGATTGGTTTTGCACGCTTCAAGATTCGCATATTTGGATAAAGGAAAAGGAGAAAATCAAGAATGAGAGTAATCGTAGCTTGCGGCGGCACTTCAGGCCACGTAAACCCTGCCATCGCTATTGCAAATGAAATAAGAGCTCGCCACCCGGAAGCTGAATTTTTGTTTTTCGGCACTGAAAATCACATTGAAGCTTCTTTGGTTCCCAAAGCGGGATATAATATTGAATTTATTTCTGCCAAAGGCTTCGTGCGCAAAAAGACTTTTAAGGCGTTGAAGCAGAATATAAAATCTTTAAGCACTTTTCTTTCCACTTCCAGAAACGTGCGTAAAAAAATTAAGGAATTTGCCCCCGATATAGCTATCGGAACAGGTGGATACGTCAGCGCTCCGGTGCTTTTTGCAGCGGCGAAAATGGGCATTCCCACCGCTATTCACGAGCAGAACTGCTTTGCAGGCGTTGCTACGAAAATGCTTGCGAAGAGAGTGGATAAAATCTTCCTCAGCTTCCCAATTTCCAATAAAATAGATGCAGATGAGTCTAAGCAGATTTTGGTTGGTAACCCTGCAAAACAGGAATTTTTCACCGCTGAAAGGGTAGCTGCAAGGGCTGCTTTGGGAATTGGCGAAAACGAAAAAGTTGTTCTTTCCGTAGGCGGCAGCTTAGGCGCAAGGAAAATCAACGACGCGTTTTGCAGAATGGCTGAAAGAACCGTGGAGGAAGAAATTCTGACGCTTTACCACGGAGCATCAAGAGATTACAAATACGTTCTTGAAAAATTAGGCGAAAAGGCTGACCACAAGAACATTCACGTTTATGAATATATTTTTAATATGGCAGAGATAATGGCTGCCGCTGATTTGATTATTTCACGCTCAGGGGCAGGCGCTTTGACAGAAATTGCCGCTTTGGGCAAGCCTTCCGTTCTGATTCCTTCACCTAACGTGGCTGAAAACCACCAATTTTTCAATGCGAAGACCTTTTCAGACAATGGCGCAGCGATTTTGGTTGAGGAAAAGGACCTTGATGGGGATAAGCTTTACGATTTGGTTTGCGAACTTTGCTCAGATAGCTTAAAGCTCAAAGAAATGGGAACTGCTGCAAAGACTTTTGCGGGACCTGATACTGCAAAGATGATTTGCGATGAAATTGAAAAGATGATAGTTTAATCTTTTTTTGAAGTTTATGGTTTGCTTTACAATCCCTCCACCGCTATCGCGGTCCCCCTCCCTTTACACAAGGGAGGCAGAAGAAAGAGAACTCCTAATATGAAGATTTAAAAACCTCTATGCTTTCATACGGGGTACCTTGAAAGAGGAAATCTTACACGAAGCTTTCTTGTTTAAAGGGCGCGACGCGTAAGCGAATATGTCAGCGACATATTTGTAGCCAAAGCGTGGAGCAATTTATAATTGCAACCTGGACCGTAGGTTGGCAGCGAAGACTGACTGAGGGATTGTCTTAGTAATAAATATGGAACATAGTTTTAACATTTTAGCTTTCATAAGTTTTACAGTTTGACACCGATTGCGATTTTTTGCATAGAATGTAATGTATTTTATATGCGAAAGGTTGGGCAATATGTCAAAAATTGTAATTGAAGGCGGCTATCCCCTTTGTGGGGTTATAGATATTCAAGGGGCGAAAAACAGTATTTTGCCCATTTTGGCGGCGGCGTTCCTTGCAGACGGGGAGTGTGTTATTGATAACTGCCCTGACATCAGCGATACTCACGCCGCAATAAAGATTCTCCGTGCTCTTGGCTCCACCGTTACCATTCACGGCAACACTGTTTACATAAATTCCGATTACGCTTGCGGATTTGAAATTCCCGATGAGCTTATGCGGAAAATGCGCTCTTCGATTATGTTTTTAGGCGCGATTTTAGGCAAGAAAAAGCGGGCTTTGGTCAGCTTCCCCGGTGGGTGCGAGCTTGGACCGCGACCCATTGACTTACATATTTCCGCCTTGGCGAAAATGGGCGTTACCATTCGGGAAGAATTCGGTTACCTTGATTGCGAATGCAGGGAAATCAAAGGGGCTGTTATTGACCTTTCCTTTCCCAGCGTTGGGGCAACTGAAAATATTATGCTTGCCGCTGTTAAGGCTGACGGAGTAACGGTTATCAACAATGCGGCAAAAGAGCCTGAAATTGAGGATTTACAGAATTTTTTAGTGAAAATGGGTGCTAAGATTTCCGGAGCAGGGTCCGGCAAAATTATCATCGAAGGTGTAAAAAAACTCATAGGTGCAAGGCATTCCGTTATTCCCGACAGAATTGTTACCGCTACTTATTTGTGCGCCGTGGCTGCTACGGGAGGCAACGCTCTTTTGAAAAATGCCAACGCTTCACATTTGGGCACTTTGCTTTCGTTTTTGCGTGAATCGGGTTGTGAAATAGAGGTCTATGACGATTCAATTCAAGTGGCTTGCGACAGCTTGAAGGGCGGCCATACGGTGAGAACGATGCCGTTCCCCGGATTTGCTACGGATGCTCAAGCCGTTTGTATGGCGCTTATGTGTAAGGCGAAGGGCAGTACCGTTTTTATTGAAACTATTTTTGAAAGCCGCTTTAAGCAGGTAGGTGAGCTTCTTCGAATGGGTGCGAAAATCACCACAGAGGGCAGGGTTGCCGTTGTTGAGGGCGTTAAGAAGCTTTACGGAACTACCGTTGAGGCAGGGGATTTGCGCGGCGGCGCAAGC
Source organism: Clostridia bacterium (assembly GCA_017440085.1). Classification (GTDB taxonomy): domain Bacteria; phylum Bacillota; class Clostridia; order Oscillospirales; family UBA644; genus HGM12619. The sequence goes on along the minus strand of JAFSHW010000024.1, from coordinate 13,149 downwards.
CTTGTGGTGGCAGGACTTTCCGCAGAGGGTAAGACTGTTGTGGATAACGCGGAGCATATTTACCGAGGCTATGAAAATATTGAGAAAAATCTCCTTGATTTGGGCGCGAGGGTTTCGATAGAGAAATAAATTGATATTTACAATTATTACCGATGAAGTTTTGAATTAAACAATCCCTCCACCACTATCGTGGTCCCCCTCCCTTTACACAAGGGAGGCATAAGAAAGAGAACTCCTAATATAAAGATTTAAAAACCTCTACGATTTTTCTATAAGGTACATTGAAAGAGGAATTCTTACACGAGGCTCCCTTGTGTAAAGGGAGCTGGCAGCGAAGGCTGACTGAGGGATTGTTTAATTTATAAAAAGGCACCTTTACAACTCGTGTAAGCAAGCCTCAGATGGGTCCACGACAGTTGCGGAAAGATTGTGCCTTTTATGAAAAATGGTGCATTGTGAGGCTTATTTATGCAACGAAAACATAACAAAAAAATTGTGCCTACTGCAAGAATGCTTCGTAAAAATTTGACAAAAGAGGAAAAACGTTTATGGTATGATTTTTTAAGAAGACACCCATTGCGTTTTTCTCGGCAAAAGGTTTTGGGGAAATATATTGCTGATTTTTATTCCGCAGAAGCTCAGCTGGTAATAGAATTGGACGGCTCAGGTCATTATACTGAAAGAGGAATAGCCTACGATAAAAAGAGGACTTTATTTCTTGAGGAATATGGATTAAAAGTTATACGTATCAGCAATTTTCAAATAAACACAAACTTCAGCGGCGTTTGCAATTATATTAACAGCGTGGTTTCTGAACTTATTAAAGAAAAGACTAATAGTAATAAATGAGGAACTCAAAATGGCAAGTGATTTTGAAAGAATGAATAAAAAACTGCGGAGAAAACGGATTCGCAAGATTGTTGGGTTCGTTTTTGGGGTAATCGTTGCCGTTCCCGTGGTTATAATACTGCTAAGGATGTTTTTGAAAACCAACGCAATACTTATTGAAAACGGAACACGATACAGTTCCGCAAGTCTTCTGTCGTCTTGCTCCCAATACGTTGGGCAGACGATGTTAGACTTTGAAACGGATTCGGACAAGCTTTTCCCCCCGGAAGAGTTTTCCTATATTGATTCAGCGGAAATCAATATTTTGCTCCCCGATAAAATGGTTATTCGCCTGAAAGAGTCCACTCCCGTGCTTTCTTTGCAGACGGTTGAGGGGTCGTTTATTTACATTGACGGCAACAGAAAAGTGCTTGAAATTACCGATTCCAAATGCCCGGGAACTGTTCTGATTACAGGTATGGAGCTTGTAAACGTTAAGGAAGGTTACATTTTGGACAGCACCGAAAACTACGAGATTTCCCTTATTGACAGCATTGCTGCGTCTTTAAAAGCTCACTCCCTTTACGATAGATTGACCTTTATGGACTTCACCAAGAAGTACGATATTTACTTCGTGCTTGATAATATGATAGAGGTTCGAATCGGAAACTCAGATGATATTGATAAGAAAATTGATATGCTTGTTAATATTTTGGCGCGAAACCCCTCAGGTGAAAGAGCTATCGTTAACGTGAAAAATTATAAAGAGGGTCGATATAAAGCTCTCGATTAAAGTCGAAAAGAGTTCTTTTTGTTGAATTTTTTAATATTTGCGGAAATAAACAAGAAAAAACCAAAAAAAATTCCAAAATACCATTGACTAAAATTCAAAAATATGTTATTATATATAGAAGAATATTATAAAATCCGATATAACCTATTTGTTCGTTTTGAAAGGATGGACCGTAATGGCATTCAGAAGTGTTGAAGAAAAAGAAAATATTGTTACTATTAAAGTTGTCGGCGTTGGCGGCGGCGGTAACAATGCAGTAAACAGAATGATTAAAGATGAAGTTCAGGGCGTGGAATTTATCGCAGTTAATACTGATAAACAGGCTCTTAACCACTCTATGGCAACTCACAAAATCCTTATTGGCGACGCTACCACACACGGCCGCGGCGCAGGTGCTGACCCTGAAGTGGGCAGAAAAGCAGCAGAAGAAAGCAAATCCCTTTTGGAAGAAGCTATGAAAGGCGCAGAAATGGTATTTATCACTGCCGGTATGGGCGGCGGTACAGGCACAGGCGCTGCACCCTTCGTTGCTCAGGTAGCAAGAGAAATGGGTATCCTCACAGTTGGTATCGTTACTAAGCCCTTCGGCTTTGAAGGTACTCGCAAAATGGCTCAGGCTGAAAGAGGTATCGACCAGCTTCTCCAGAACGTTGACTCCCTTATCGTTATTCCCAACGAAAGACTTAAGCTTGTAGCTGATAATAAAATCACTCTCGTTAACGCTTTTGAAATGGCTGACGGTATTCTCAAGCAGGGCGTTGAAAGCATTACAGAACTCATTAAGGGCCACGGCTTTATTAACCTTGACTTCGCTGACGTTTCTTCCAATATGAAGAACGCAGGCTACTCCCATATGTGCGTAGCTACCGCTAAGGGTAAGGACAAGGCTGAAAACGTTGCAAGACTTGCAATCACGAGTCCTCTTCTCGAAACCTCTATTTCCGGTGCGAGAAAAATTCTTATCAACTTCACAGCAGACGAAAATATCGTTCTCGAAGATATTTACAGAGCAGCTGATATTATTAAAGAAGAAGCTCATCCCGAAGCAGATATTATCTGGGGTCTTCTCCTTGACGAAAATCTTGAAGACGAGCTCAGAATCGCAGTTATCGCTTCTTGCTTTGACGACGACGCTCTCAGCAATAAGGATGTAAACACACTTCCTTCCTTTAAGATTCCCGTTCAGCAACCCAAAGAAACAACAGCTTCCGTTTACGCTCAGCCCGTTGTTACGAGAGAACCCGCTGCTCCCGCTGAATCTGCTCCCGCTGAAGCTTCTCCCGCAAGACCTTCAAGAGCTGCAAACGTTCAGAGACCTAATCAGGTTAACGCTGACAGACAGGCAAGACGCGCAGCAGTTGTTGACGACAGCGACGACGATAGCTTCCTCAAGCTCCTCAACGATATTACTAAGAGTAAATAATTTTTGACTTAATCGAGACCATATAAGCCAAGGAGCAGTCTTTGGTTTGTATGGTTTCTGTATTTTTACTTTTTACTGTTAGAAAATTATTTTTGTATTTGAATTACAATCCCTCCACCGCTATCGCGGTCCCCCTCCCTTTACACAAGGGAGGCAGAAGAGAACACAGCTCGCGATGTAAAGAGTTAAAAACTGCAGAAATTTTCTATTGGTTGCCTTGAAAGTGGAAATCTTAAACAAGTGAGCCAGAAGGAAGACATCTTCTTATAGGAAAAATTTTATTCAGAATAGATTTATATCAGTAGTTTTTTGGAGTTATTAACAGGTAATTTTATGATAAGGAAACATAATAAAAAAATTGTACCAACAGCAAGAATGCTTCGCAAAAATATGACAAAAGAGGAATTGCATTTATGGTATGATTTTTTAAGAAACTACCCAATAAAATTTTCTCGTCAGAAAGTTTTGGGAAAGTATATAGCAGATTTCTATTCTGCAGAAGCTCGTCTCGTAATAGAACTTGATGGCTCAGGACATTATACTGAAAAAGGAAAATATTCCGATATGATTAGGACTATGTTTCTTGAGGAATATGGATTGACGGTTATTCGCATAAGTAATTTTCAAATAAATACAAATTTCAGTGGCGTTTGTGACTATATTGAGCGCACTGTGACTCAACAGCTTGAAACTATTCAACAGTAAATTATTTTATGAAAGAATATGTATGGAGTACCTTGAAATGGGAAATCTTACACGAGGCTCCCTTGTGTAAAGGGAGCTGTCAGCGAAGGCTGACTGAGGGATTGTTGTATTATAAACGATTTATTAGATAGAAAAGAGAATAGTTATGTCAGAAAAAAATATTGCTAAAATAGCAAGTTTTACCATTAACCACGAAATTCTTGAGCCGGGGTTTTATATTTCACGCATTGATGGGGATATAATCACCTACGATTTGCGCACCAGAAAGCCCAACGCAGGGGATTATATGGATAATTCCACAATGCACAGCGTGGAGCATATGGTAGCAACTCTTATCAGAAATTCTGAAATTAAAAATGACGTTATTTACTTCGGACCTATGGGTTGCCAGACGGGATTTTACCTTTTGGTTAAGGATAGAGCACCCGTTAAGGTTCACCAATGCCTTATTTCCGTTATTGAAGAGGCGTTGGCTTACGAGGGTGAAATTTTCGGCAATTCCGCAGTTGAGTGCGGCAATTACAGAAGCCTTTCCCTTGAAGCGGCGAAGAGGGAACTGAAAGCATACCTTGAAGTTTTGAAAAAAGTTGAGGAGAAAGATTATGTTTACAAGCAATAAAAAAATTATCGGCATTATCGGGGCTATGAAATCTGAAATCGAAGCGGTTCAGAGTATGGTGGAGAATGCAAAAACTGTAAAAATCGGCGGCACGGATTACGTTTACGGCGAAATTTACGGTGTGAATGTGGTTGTTGCAATGTGCGGAATCGGCAAGGTTTTTGCGGCAATGTGCGCCCAGGCGATGATTCTCACCTTTAAGCCTGACGTGGTTATTAACGTGGGCGTGGCAGGCTCACTTTCCGAGAAGCTTGGAATCGGTGACCTTGCTATTGCAGACAGCGTGGTTCAGCACGATATGGATACAACTCCCGTTGGTGACCCCTTGGGGCTGATTTCCGGAATCAATATGATAAATTTCCCTTGCAGCGAATCCCACGTAAAAGTTTTTGAGGAGTGCGCCAAGGAGCTTAATGCAAATTATGAAATCGGCGTTATTGCTTCCGGTGACTGCTTCGTAAACGGTAAGGAAATGAAAAAGAAAATTACTGATAATTTCAGCGCAATTTCCTGCGAAATGGAAGGGGGAAGCATCGGTCACGTTTGCTATATGAACCAGACTCCTTTCTGTGTGGTGCGCGCTATGTCTGACTGCGGCGACGAAAATTCTCATAACGATTACTCTCAATCCCTTGCAAAGGCTTCCCACGTGGCGTTTAAGCTTTTGGATAGCTTCTTGAGAAAAATGTAATTTGTTGAATTATTGATTTAAATGAAAAAAGAATCGGGCAGTTTTGTTTCAGCTATTGACACCACTGCCCATTTGTGCTATAATTTGGAAAAATGTGAATTGGTACGAAAGGAACAAAATCAATGAAGGTAATTGACGTTATTAAAGGTGAAAAGCCAAGCCTTTCTTTCGAGGTCTTTCCTCCGAAAACCGATGATAAATTGGAATCGGTTCTTGAAGCAACTGCCGAAATTGCCAAACTGAAGCCCAGCTATATGAGCGTAACCTACGGCGCAGGCGGCGGCACTTCAAAATACACCACTGATATTGCGGTGAACCTTAAAAATTTGGGCGTGACACCTATTGCCCACCTCAGTTGCATTTCTTCAACTAAGGCGGATATAAAATCCAAGCTGACGGAGCTGAAAGAAAAGGGTATTGAAAATATTTTGGCTCTCCGCGGTGATATTCCCCAAGGTATGAGCCTTGACCACCTTGAATACCATTACGCAAGCGAGTTGACCAAGGAAATTCGTGATTTCGGCGGTTTTTGCATCGGTGGCGCTTGTTACCCTGAAAATCACCCTGAAAGCCCCAACAGCGCCGCAGATATTGAAAGCCTTAAAATCAAGGTTGAAAGCGGTTGCGAATATCTGACCACACAGATGTTTTTCGATAATAATATTCTTTATAATTTTATGTACCGCCTTTACCGCGCAGGGGTGAACGTGCCCGTGGTTGCAGGCATTATGCCGGTTACCAATCCCGCGCAAATCAAGCGAATTTGCTCAATTTCACAGCAAGCGTTGCCTCAAAGGTTTTTGCGCCTTGTTGACCGCTACGGAGATAACCCCAAAGCTATGAAGCAGGCGGGAATCGCTTACGCTACGGAGCAGATTATCGACCTTTACGCCAACGGGCTTAACGCCGTTCACGTTTATTCGATGAATAAGCCTGACGTGGCGGAAGCAATTCAGAAAAATATTTCGGAAATAATAGCGTGAGTAATTGATAGGATATTATCAAATTTTTACGATGGTATCCTTGCAATCCCTCCACCACTATCGTGGTCCCCCTCCCTTTATACAAGGGAGGCTTGTGAGAGATTTACTTGCCTCAGGTCACCCGTAAAAGGTTTCAACGGCAGAATGGAGAATTACGTGATTTACCCAATAGATTACAGGGTCATACCTGTTTCGGAGCTTGAACTTAATAAAAATGAGGTTTTTGCGCGGCTTCAAGCTTCAAGAGGCGCTGACCTTTCCCTTGATTTTGAATGTGTCAAAGAGCTTGAAAAGAATATTCTTTGCAAGTACTCTGCAGTGCGAGTTCCGCTTAAATTTGAGGGCGTAAAGGGTGTGAATTGCGGTTTCGGAACTGTTGAAAGCGAAAATTTGCGCAAAAATCTAAGCGGTTGCGGTGAGGTTTTCGTTTTTGCGGTAACTTTAGGCGTGGGCGTGGATAGATTTTTGAATAAACTTTCTCTTACTTCTCCTGCCAACCACTTTATTGCAGATGCTTTTGCTTCTGCCTATGCTGAATCTGCTGCTGATAAGGCTGAAGAAATAATGAAAGGTTCACTTAAATGCAGACCTCGTTTTAGCCCGGGATACGGCGATTTAGCCCTTTCTTGCCAAAAAAACGTGCTTGAACTTGTTAATGCGCAGCGGCTTTTGGGCGTCAGCCTGAATAAATCACTTTTAATGACTCCCACCAAAACTATAACGGCGATTGTAGGTATCGAAAATGACTGAAATTACAGAAATTATTAAAACTGAAAGACTTTATTTTGACGGGGGAACGGGTACTGTTCTCCAATCAATGGGGCTTCCTGCGGGAACTGCCCCTGAAATTTGGAATCTGACAAACCCCGAAAAAATTACCGCCCTTCACCGCGCCTACCTTGACGCAGGGGCGAATATTATAAAAACAAATACTTTCGGCGTTAATTGCGAAAAATACGAAAATTACGAGGCTCTTATTTCTGCCGCACTTGATTGCGCGGAATCCGCCGTAAATGGCAGAGAAAACGCCTTTATTGCCTTTGATATGGGTCCTACGGGCAGACTTCTGAAGCCCTTGGGTGACCTTGATTTTGAGGAAGCGGTAGCGCTTTTTGCTTCAAATATCAAGGCTATGGCTGACCGCGCAGACCTTATTTTAATTGAAACTATGAACGATAGCTTGGAAACGAAAGAGGCAGTTCTTGCGGCGAAAGAAAACAGCAATTTGCCAATTTTCGTTACTAACGTTTACGACGAAAGCGGAAAGCTGATGACGGGTGCTTCCCCCGAAGCTATGGTTGCAATGCTTGAAAGCCTGGGCGTTGCGGCGCTTGGTATGAACTGCTCTCTGGGGCCTGATAAAATGCTGAATCTCGTGCCCAGATTTACAGAAAACGCTTCCGTGCCCATAATTGTCAACCCCAACGCAGGGCTTCCCGTGGTTATTGACGGTAAAACAGTTTTCAACACCGACGGTGAAACTTTTGCAGATTATATGGCAAAAATGGCTGAAATGGGGGCTTGCATTCTGGGCGGCTGCTGCGGAACCACTCCCGATTATATCGCAAAAACCGTTGCAAAAACGGAGAAAATTCCCTATTCCGCGCCTGAATATAAAAATAAAACAGTTGTTTCCTCTTGCACTCACGCGGTTGAGGTTGGGGATAGCCCTGTTCTTATTGGCGAGCGAATAAATCCTACGGGGAAACCTCGCTTCAAAGAGGCTTTGCGTAGCGGAGATATGAATTACGTTGTAAACGAAGCTGTAAAGCAAGTTGAGGCAGGAGTTCATATTCTTGACGTGAACGTGGGGCTTCCTGAGATTGACGAAAAAATTATGATGAAAAATGCCGTTGAAGCCGTTCAGACGGTGACGGACGTGCCTCTCCAGCTTGACTCAAATAACCCTGCCGTTTTGGAAAACGCTATGCGAATTTATAACGGCAAGCCCTTGGTGAATTCCGTTAACGGTGAAGCGGAAAGTATGAGGCGCATTTTCCCGTTGGTGAAAAAGTACGGCGGCGCGGTAATTGCCCTGACTATGGATAATTCCGGAATCCCCGAAACTGCGGAAAAAAGGGTTGAAATTGCTGAAAAAATCATTGGAGTTGCGGCGGAATACGGCATCGGCAAAAAGGATATTATCGTTGACCCATTGGCTCTTACCGTTTCGTCAAATCAGCAAAACGCCCTCGTTACCCTTGAGGCTGTAAGGCTTTTGGGCGAGAAAGGGATAAAGATTTCTTTGGGGGTTTCCAATATTTCTTTTGGCTTGCCCAAGAGGGAAATCATCAACTCGACTTTCTTTGCAAACGCGTTGGAAAGGGGCTTGAACTGCGCAATTATGAACCCATTTGCCCAAGGAATGATGGACGTTTACCACTCATTCAAGGTTCTCCACGGGCTTGACGCTGCTTGCGCAGATTACATAAATTATGCGAATTCCACCGCTGAAACTGTGGAAAAATCCGCTAAAAATGAGGAGATAACTCTCCACAAGGCTGTGCTTAAAGGAATGAAAGAAAGCGCCGTTTCTGCGGCAAAGGAGCTTTTGAAAGGGGTAGAACCCCTTGAAGTGATAAATTCACATATCATTCCTGCGCTGAATGAAATCGGCGGTGCTTTTGAGGCGAAAAAGGCTTTCTTGCCCCAGCTTCTTATGAGTGCGGAAGCAGCTTCCGGTGCTTTTGAAGAGGTTAAGGCTCGTATGCCAAAAACCGATTCTGAAAAGGGTAGAGGCGTTGTGCTTGCCACGGTTAAGGGCGATATTCACGATATTGGCAAAAATATAGTGAAAGTTATGCTGGAAAGCTACGGCTTCACCGTTTACGATTTGGGCAGAGACGTTGCGCCTGAAGCGGTGCTTGCTGCCGTAGAGAATTTTAACTGCAAATTGGTGGGGCTTAGCGCGCTTATGACTACGACCGTGCCTGCTATGGCTGAAACGATTAAGCTGCTCCGCGAAAATCAGCCTGATGTGAAAATTATGGTAGGCGGCGCGGTTCTGAATCAGGAATATTCGGATATGATTTCCGCCGACTACTACGGTGTGGATGCTATGGCTTCAGTACGTATAGCAGAGGATTTCTATAAAAATTAAAAGGAAGTGTTCATTTTTATGAGTGACAAAACAAAAAAGATAGTCCTTGCAGCGCTTCTTGCGGCATTGACTTTTATTGCAACAATTATTATTCGCGTGCCTATGCCTGCGGTGGGGTACGTTAACTTGGGCGATTGCTTCGTGCTTCTCAGCGGTTGGATTTTGGGCCCTGTATACGGCGCTTTGGCTGCGGGAATCGGTTCTGCAGTTGCGGATTTGAGCGCTGGTTACGTTGCTTATGCGCCTGCAACCTTCGTTATTAAGGCTTTTATGGCTGTTGCGGCGTATTTTATCGGCGTGAAGCTTGCAAGATCAAAGCAGAGTTTGGCACTTAAATCGGTTTCTGCCGTTGCCGGTGAGCTGATAATGATTGGCGGCTATCTGGCTTTTGAATCGGTTGTTTACGGTTTTGGAACAGCTCTCACCAGCATTCCTTTAAATGTGGTTCAGGGTGCAATCGGCTTGGTTGCAGGTTTGGTTTTGGTCAACGTTTACGAGAGATTTGTGAAACCGAACTTGAAGTAAAAATGAATAATGAATAACTAAGATGGATTTCTTGCGGAAATCTGTTTAAACAAATATAGCCCTCGTAAATTTCCGAGGGCTATTGACAAAACCAAAAATATATGCTATAATATAAATGTAAAAGGGAGTTACCGTAGCGGTCACTTCCACATAGTTAAAAGATAACCACGTATTTGGAAGATGGGCGGTTATCTTTTTTTATTATTATAAATGCTGACGAATATAGAGATAACTGTAGCAAGAAAGATACAGAAATCTATTAACAATTCAAATGTTATGTAATTCATCCACATCACCTCCCCCATCGTTGAGGAAGGCAAAAAGATTTTCACACTTCCTCTTTCGGGGAAGTGACCGCCACCGTTTGGTAACTCCGCGAATAATTATATCACAAAATAAGAAAAATGTCAATAGCCCTCGGAAATTTCCGAGGGCGTATTGTTTCTGTAAACTTTAAAAAATCTTTTTAATCTGTTTGCCGTCTCTGAAGCATTTGCCGTAGCGTTCGATGCATTCGGAAATGATTCTTACAGCTTCGTTTTCGTCGCCGACTTCGTCCATAACCGTTTCTTTCTTTTCCAGAGTTTTGTAAACGGAGAAGAAATGCTTCATTTCGTCGTAGGTATGCTTGGGCAAAGCAAAAATGCTTCTGTAACCGTTGTAAGTGGGGTCGTTGAAGGGTACTGCGACGATTTTCTCGTCAGCGTGGCCGTTATCGGACATCTTAATAACGCCGATGGGGTAGCATCTTACCAAGGTCATTGGGGTAATTGATTCGGAGCAGAGAACCAAAACGTCCAGTGGGTCGTCGTCTTCGGCGTAGGTGCGGGGAATAAAGCCGTAGTTTGCAGGGTAGTGGGTGGAAGTGTAAAGCACTCTGTCAAGCTTCAAAAGCCCCGTTTCTTTATCCATTTCATATTTATTTTTGCTGCCTGATGGTATTTCGATAATTGCGTAAAAATCGTTGGGTTTGATTCTTGAAGCGTCAATATCGTGCCAAATATTCATTTGAATCGTCCTTTCTTATTTAAGAGGGTTTTCCATAAGGTCACAGAGCGTGATTTTTTCTCCGCTGAGTCTGAAGCTTGCAATTTCGTATTTTCCCAAATCGTAAGGGAATGCATTGCCATTTTCCAGGTTCAGTGTAATTTTCTGACCTTGTGCTGACCCGTTGAAAATTCTGATAATATGACCGTTTCCGTCGTTTGCCTTTTTGATGGCGCTGCATTCAACGCATTTGGGGGCGTCTACCGTAAATTTAACTTTTGGTGCTTCGCCTAAGCCTGAGGGGAAGAATGAAAGAGTCATTGGTTTTTCGTTGAAAGTTGAGGCAGAGCTTGGCAATATTTCGTTAACCGTTTTTGAATCCCCGGCAATGAATCTGAATTCGTAGAGGCGTTCGCCCTGCTCGATATAAGGCGTGTATCTATCCTGAGGGACGAATTCTCTGTCGCCGTCGGGGTGGGCGCAGTAGGCAGGAGAACGGAGAAGGGTCATTTTAAGAGCCTCTTCTGAAGCGGAAGACCCGTAAATACCGTCGTTGATAAGCGCCACAGCGTTTGCGCCGTTGTCAAGGTAAACGTATTTCTGAGCAACGCATTCTCTTCCGCTGGTGGGGAGTTCTTCTACGCCGTATGCCTGCTGACCGAAATATTTGCAAGCGCCAATATTTGCAGGCACTGCAAGCTTCAGCATTTTTGCCTTTTCAGCCCATTGAACTCGAATTTTCAAGTCCATTTCAGAGGTGAGCTTATTAAGCTTATAGTGAACCACGGCTTTTGAGGATTCGTAGCCGAAAACTGCTTCAACAACAGTTCTTACTGAGCCGTCTTCAATAACTCTGACTGCAGGGAGAGGTTTTTTGACGTTGGTAAATTTAGTGCTTTCTTCAGTGGAAAGAAGCTCAAACTGACCGATTTTTTCAGTTCTCGCCTGGAATCTCATTCCCCAGGGGTCTTCATCGTCTTTCATAACGTCAAGGGAGAAGGCGTTTTCTTTCAAATATTCAATTCCGTTCTTTTCAAAGCTGTCTATAAGCCCCGTATTTTTGTTGATTTTCACCTTCAGCGTGCCGTTGTCAAAAAGGAAATGCGTTTCATCGGCAGGCATCGTGGGCACGGGCTTTGCAGGAATAATATCTATTTTGCAATCGAATCTGGTAATCTGCATAGGTGGGATTTTTGCGGTAAATACCACTCTTTTTCTCCAGTCCAATGCGTGATTGCTTCTTTCTTTTTCGGGCTGAGAGGGGATTTCCACACCGTCTCTGAAAACTCTTGGGAAGCAGTAATTTGTAGTTTTATTGTAATCCCAGAGAACGAATTCGCCTTCAAAAGTTTCTTCGATTTCAAAGGGGTTGGGGTTGTAAACCAAAATGGGAATTTCGTCGGGAGCAGCTTTTCTCTGACCCTTACAGAGAGCAAAGAACGCACGTGCTCTGACTTTTGAAATTATTTCAAGGGAGTGGTCAAGGATTCGAAGTGCCATTTCTTCCACGTCTTGAATTGACGAGCCCGGGAGGGAATCGTGGAACTGGGTTGTGAGAAGCTCTCGCTGCGCCTCTTCAAGCTCCCGGGCAGGGTACTTCATAACTCCTGCAAGCTCTGCGGCGCTGCACATTTTTTCCGTCATAAAAAGCTCTGCTTCAACCTTGCGGTACTTCTGCTTGATTCTTACCTGAGAAGTGTAGCAGCCTACGCCCCAGGGGTTCAAGCTGTAATCCACGGCGGGTAAAAGGTTTTTATTTTCCAAAGCCTCAAAATAGCCTTCGGGAGTTGAATGGATAAGCTCAACCTGAGAGTACCGCGGCTGGCCTTGAACAGCAGCACATCACCGGGCTTTACCGCCCGCTTCAGTGCCTTGGCCATTTCCTCCCGGTCTTCAAAGGCACGTCCCATGGTTTCGGGCATGCCGCCGGTGATGGTTCCGTCAATGACACGGCCCGCATGGGGACCGTAGGCGAAGACCATGTCCGCTTTCTCTGCCGCAATCCGGCCTACTTTATAATGCTCCGCCTGGGCACAGTCGCCCAACTCCAGCATATCGCCCAGAACAGCGATCCGGCGTCCGGGACGGTTGCCCAGAACACCAAGGGCTGCGGCCATGGATTCAGGCCCTGCGTTGTAGCAGTCCTTGATGATGGTATATTCCCCTGCCTTAAAAATTTCCTGGCGGCCGGACATATTCTGGAAATTCGCCAGGCTCTCCACAATCCGCTCGGAAGGAACCGCCAGCTTCAGACCAACGGTAACGGCAGCCATGGCATCGCCCACATAGTGCTCGCCTTCCAGTTCCAGTTCAACGGGAAAAGACAGCTTGCCTGCCTCCACCCGGAAGCGCAGCTTGCTGCCGTCCTGCCGCACATCAAAGGCCTGTACGTTGCAGCCTTCACTGCTGCCAAAATACGTAATCCGCTGCTGGGGCTTCTGATCCAGGCACCGCAGCAGGGTATCGTCACCGTTTAATAGCAGCATACCGTTGGG
>JAFSHW010000023.1 GCA_017440085.1 Clostridia bacterium | reverse complement strand
TCTCCGTTGACATCAACACACTTTTGTATCAGGTACCCGGCGGTATGCTCTCCAACCTTGTTTCTCAGCTCAAACAGGCAGGCAAGGAAGATAAATTCGAAGAAGTTCTCCAGGAAGTTCCCCGCGTAAGAGCAGACGCAGGTTATCCTCCTCTCGTAACACCTTCTTCTCAGATCGTTGGTACACAGGCTGTATTTAACGTACTCTTCGGCAGATATAAGAATATCTCCAAGGAATTCAAAGCTCTCGTAAGAGGCGAATACGGCAAAACACCCGTTCCCATTGACCCTGCTTTCGTTAAGCAGATTATCGGCGACGAAAAACAGATCACTTGCCGTCCCGCAGACCTTATTGAGCCCGAAATCGAAAAGCTCAAGAAGGCTGCAGCACAGTACGTTGAACAGGATGAGGACGTTCTCAGCTACGCACTTTTCGAACAGGTTGCTACAAAGTTCTTTGAAGCTCGTCAGTCCGCAAAATATGCTGTTGATAACAGCCACTCCGACAAGGAAAATATGGTTCATCCCGTGTAATTTAAGTTAAGATTTGTATTATTTAAGGGTGGGGGAACTTTTTTTCACGTAAAAAGAAGTTCCCCCACCCTTACCCTTGAATAAAAACTCTCCCCCGAGGAAATACTATTGTAAATGAATTGGGGGAGATTTTTATGCTGATAACATTCATACGGACTGCGATTTTCTATTTAATTACTATGGTAGCGATTCGTATTATGGGCAAGCGCCAGATAGGGCAGCTTGAACCTTCGGAGCTTGTGGTTACCATTATGATTTCAGAGCTTGCAACTATGCCCATTCAAGACATTGATTCACCGATTTTGAATACGGTGGTTTCAATTTTTGCATTAGCAGCCTTTGAGATTTTGATTTCGGTAATTTCTATGAAAAGTCAGGCTTTTCGGCAATCCGTTTCCGGGAAATACAGTGTTATTATCAATGATGGTAAAATCAACGTTGATGAAATGAAAAAGGTTCAGCTTACCGTTGACGAGCTTATGGAAGAGCTTCGCCAGGACGGAATTCTCAGCCCAAAAGATGTTCGATACTGTATTTTGGAAACTAGCGGCAAAATGAGCGTGTTTTCAAAAGAGGATACTGAAAAAAGAAGCTTTCCTCATATACTCGTGTCAGACGGCAGAATGGTGAAAAACAATATGAAGGCTTTGGGACTTACAGTTAAAAAGTTGAAGGCTTTGGTCAAAGAAAAATATGGAGTTTCAGTTAGAGAGCTTTTGATTTTGCTTTATGAAAAGGATAAATTTACTGCGGTTATGAAGGGCGGCGAATTCTGTGACGGCTAAAATATTTTTGAGCGTTTTTATTCTGATATGCATAGGACTGGGATTGATTTTTGGTTTAAATGCGTTTTCTGAAGCAATGGAAAACAGTTTGCTTTTAGCAGGGGAGATAATTTCTGCGTCTGATATTTCAGGTAGCATAGATAAATTGTATTCTTTTGAGGAAAATTTTAAAGAAAACAGATTTCTTTTCTCTTCATTTTTACACGATTCAGAGCTTGACGGCATAGAAAATTTGATTGCTGATATTCGCAGCTCGTTATTTTGTGGCGAACGGGACGATGCTCTTGCTTTTGCTTCTCTTTTGCAGGAAAAATTGCTCCAGTTGAAATTTTCAATGGCGCTATCTTTGGAAAATATTATATAAAACAGAAAGGAACCTTCCTGAGAAGGTTCCTATTTTTATACTGTGTATCAAACTTGCTTAATTAGCCGAGTTTTGCACCGTTAACTTTGATGCCGGGGCCCATTGTGGAAGCAACTACGCAGCTCTTAATGTACTGACCTTTTGCTGCAGCGGGTTTAGCTTTGATGATAGCACTGAGAAGTGTTTCAAAGTTTTCCTGGAGCTTTTCAGCGCCGAAGGAAGCTTTACCGATGGGGCAGTGAATGATATTTGTTTTGTCAAGTCTGTACTCAATTTTACCTGCTTTAATTTCCTTGATTGCCTGAGCAATGTTGGGGGAAACAGTACCTGCTTTGGGGTTAGGCATAAGGCCCTTAGGACCGAGCACTTTACCAAGACGACCTACGAGACCCATCATATCGGGTGTTGCAACTACAACGTCGAAGTCGAACCAGTTTTCGCTCTGGATCTTCTGAACCATATCTTCAGCACCAACGAATTCAGCGCCTGCTTCTTTAGCTTTGTCTACGTTGTCGCCCTTAGCGAAAGCAAGAACTCTAACAG
>JAFSHW010000022.1 GCA_017440085.1 Clostridia bacterium | reverse complement strand
CCTTTTCGGGACCTCTGTCAAAGTAAATTTCAGAGCAGGGGCCGCAAGGACCGGAACCGTGTTCCCAGAAGTTATCTTCTTTGCCCATACGTGTCATATGGGAGGGGTCAACGCCGATTTCTTTCGTCCAGATGTCGTAAGCTTCGTCGTCGTCAAGGTAAACTGTAACGTAAAGTCTGTCAATGGGAAGCTCCATAACTTTAGTTACGAATTCCCAAGCCCAGTTGATAGCTTCTCTCTTGAAGTAGTCGCCGAAAGAGAAGTTGCCCAGCATTTCAAAGAAAGTGCCGTGGCGTGATGTCTTACCAACTCTTTCAATATCGGGCGTTCTGATACATTTCTGGCAAGTGGTAACCCTTGTTCTGGGGGGCTTCTGCTGACCTGTGAAGTAAGGCTTCAAGGGGGTCATACCCGCATTTATAAGGAGAATACTCTTGTCGTTTTGAGGTACGAGGGGAAAGCTGTCCATTTTAAGGTGACCTTTCGACTCGAAGAAGTTGAGATATTTTTCTCTTATCTCATTAAGTCCCATATATTTCATTTCTCTGATTCCTCCTGAATCATTTAAACCGACACATTGTGCCGAATATTATTTTTTCTTTATTTTTTGCGGCTTCAAGTGCTTCCGCCGCCTTGTTTACGTTAGTAAAAATTCCAAAAACTGCTGAACCGCTTCCGGTCATCATTGCGGTGACTGCTTCCATTTCAATGAGAAGTTTTTCAGAGTCTCCGATTTCGGGGCAAAGTGTTTTTGCCGCAGGTTCAAGCATATTTGTGATTGAGTTGAATGCGTTTGTATTGCCTTTTGATATTTCTGATAAAAATTTTTCTGTGGACGCTTCCGGAAGCTTTTCTTTTGGCAGACCGTCGAAAATCTTATAAATATTTCCGCTGAGAAGCTCTGATTCAGGTTTGATTATAACTAAATAAAGCTCTTCTGGGAAGTTTAATCTGAGTTCAGACAGCTTTTCGCCGATTCCCTCTGCAAGCTGAGTGCCGCCTCTTATGAAAAAAGGAACGTCTGCTCCTAATTTTACGCCGATTTCTTCAAGCTCTTCATCGATTGCGTTTATTTCAAGTAGTTTGTTCAAAGCCTTCAGCGTTTCTGCACAATCTGAGCTTCCGCCGCCAAGACCTGCCCCGGATGGAATATTCTTCTTCAAATCAATGCTTATTTTTTTGCCTTTGATTTGGTATTTTCCCAAAATAGCCGTTGCCGCTTTCCAGCAAAGATTTCTTTCGTCGCAGGGCACGTTGGGAGTATCACAGGTGAGAATTATCTCATTTTCGCTATTTTCAGAGACGTTTATCTCCAATTCATCATATAGCGAAACCGTTTGGAAAACGGAGCGAAGCTCGTGGTATCCGTCATCTCTGATTTTTGGAATATCAAGGGTAAGATTTATTTTTGCGTATGCTTTTATTTTCATAAGTTGTGGTTTATGTATTTATCAAGCTTATCCATAGCTTTTCTCAGGTGTTCCATTGAGTAAGCGTATGAAATTCTTACGAAGCCTTCACCCGTTTCACCGAAAGCATTTCCCGGCACGACGGCAACCTTTTGCTTGTTGAGGAAGTCTGTGCAGAACTCTTCTGACGAGGGTGCAAATTTCGAAACGTTAGGGAAAACGTAAAACGCTCCAAGTGGTTCAAAGCAGGGAATACCCATACTTTTAAATGAATCAAGAAGATATTTTCTTCTCATATTATAATGAGCTTTCATCTCTTCAATATCTTCGTCTCCGTTTTTAAGCGCTTCGATTGCTCCGTATTGGCTTGTGGTGGGGGCTGACATAATTCCGTATTGGTGAATCTTCAAAGTGCAACCTAAAATTTCTTTTGGGCCGCAAACGAAACCCATTCTCCAACCCGTCATTGCATAGGTCTTTGAAAAACCGTTTACTATTACCGTTCTGTCGTACATTCCGGGGGCAGAAGCGAAGGAATTGGGCTTGTCCGTGTTGTAGCACAATTCTGCATAAATTTCGTCAGCCAAAACTATTATGTTCGTGCCCAAAAGCACTTTTGAGATTTCCGCATAATCTTCCGCTGTCATCAACGCACCTGTGGGGTTGTTGGGGTAGGGAAGAATCAAAAGCTTAGTTTTGGGGGTGATTGCATTTTTCAATACCTGTGGGTCGATTTTAAAATTATCTTTTTCGTAAGTTGGCAAATGCACCGGTGTTCCCCCTGCAAGAACTGTAAGAGGGGAGTAGCACACGAATGAGGGTTCGGGAATTATAACCTCGTCACCCGGTCCGATAATTGAGCGAATAACCGCGTCAATGCCTTCGCTGCCGCCTACGGTAATTAAAACTTGGTTTTTAGGGTCGTATTTCAGCCCGAATCTTCTTTCCATATAGCGTGATATTTCTTCGCGCAGCTCAATAAGTCCTGCGTTTGAGGTATATCTGGTCATACCCTTTTGAAGGGAGTCCATAGCCGCTTGACGAATATGCCAAGGAGTTTTAAAGTCAGGTTCACCTACGCCTAAAGAAATGCAACCTTCTATTGAATCCGCAAGGTCAAAAAATCTTCTGATGCCTGAGGGCTTCAGATCTTTGACTTTGCCGAGAAGTATGTTATCGTAATTCATCCTTAATTATAACCCCATCATCTGTCTGTCGTCTTTTTCCTGTTCTTCGAAGATGAGTTCTTTATCTTTATATTTGTTGAGAACAAAGTGCGTTGCAGTACCGGTTACGCCTTCAATTACGGAAAGCTTTTCAAAAACAAACATCGCAACTTCTTTCATACTCTTGCCTTCAAGAGTTACAGCAAGGTCAAAGCCCCCTGACATAAGGTAGCAGGAAACCACTTCAGGGAATGCGCATATCTGGCGGGCAACTTGCGTAAAGCCTTCGCCCTTAATAGGCTGAACTTTGATTTCAATTATTGCGGAAACGTATTCTCTTGAAGTCTTATCCCAGTTGATAAGTGCCTTGTATCCGAGAATAACACCCTTTTTTTCGTAGTCTTCGATTATCGCCGTTACTTCCGCTTCCGACATACCCATAGCGTCAGCTATATTTTTGTGGGTGTAATGAGCATTTTCTTCCAAAAGTCTGAGAATTTTTTCGTTTTTATCCATTGTAATATTCTCCGTAATCAGATTTTTTCAAATGTAGGTTTCATATTTCTGTATCTTGCAACGTATTTGAATCCTGCTTCTTTGACCATTTCAGTAGCATCTGTGATATATTTGCCAACTGCGTCTGTGTCGTGGCCGTCGCTACCGATAGTGATTATCTCACCGCCAAGGTCCTTAAACATTTTAACGTATTTAAGATTGGGAATCATATTACCCTTTGAGGGTACGTAGCCTTTAAGATTTACTTCAATTCCTTTTCCGTTTTGCACGATTATCTTCAAAACCTCAGCCATATCTGCGTCAAACTTTGAAAGGTCCAATTCAAGCCCTTGGTTCAAAACGTATCTGATAGGATAGTAAAGGTGACCGAGAACAGAGAAATTGTTGATTTTTGCAGTCTCGTAAAGTTCTTCAAAATAGTCGCGGAAAGTCTTTTCAATATCTCTCTTTGAGTAATCTATAAGGCTGTAATCCAAGTCTTTATTTGCGTTGTGCAACGAGCCGATTACAAAGTCCCAAGGGTGGCTTTCAATAACGCCGTTGGCTCTCTCAAGTGCTTGAGTTGACTGACCAACTTCAATTCCGATACCGAAATCGTATCCGCAGGTGTTTCTGAGATTCGTCATATAATTCCAATATTCTTCAACCTCAAGGAATGGCCAGGGCTCCATTTCGGGGAGAGTTGCAGGCTCGTAATTGCAGTCACAATGGTCTGTGAATATAAGGTCGTCAATGCCTTTTGATTTCGCCGCAAGTATTTCTTCAAATGGGTCTGCTTCCGAGTCCATTGAAAACATTGAGTGAACGTGGTAGTCTATTTTATACACTTTGGTCACCGACTTTCTTTACGATTCAGATTTTAAAGCATTTCCGCTTTAAGCTCGTCAACTTTATCGCATTTTTCCCAAGCAACGCCGAGGTCTTCTCTTCCCATATGGCCGTAAGCTGCAAGCTTTTCGTAAATGGGCTTTCTCAAATCGAGAGCCTTGATTATAGCTTGAGGACGAAGGTCGAATACTTTCTTAACTGCATTCATAAGCTTTTCTTCGTCAACGTTACCCGTGCCAAAAAGATCAATGTAAACTGAAACGGGTTCGGCTACGCCGATAGCGTATGCAAGCTGAACTTCGCATTTCTTCGCAAAGCCTGCTTTAACGATATTTTTTGCAATGTATCTTGCCATATAAGCAGCACTTCTGTCAACCTTTGTTGGGTCTTTACCTGAGAATGCGCCGCCGCCGTGACGGGAGTATCCGCCGTATGTATCAACGATGATTTTTCTACCTGTAAGTCCGCTGTCGCCCTGAGGTCCGCCGATAATAAACTGACCAGTGGGGTTAACGAGGATTTTTGTATTTTCGTCTATAAGGTTTTGGGGAATAACTTTGTTAATAACTTCGTTGATAATTCCCTCTTTGATTGCAGCCTGGCTTACGATAGGGCTGTGCTGAGTAGAAACTACGATTTCTTCGATTCTTACCGGTTTATCGTCGTCATATTCAACTGTAACTTGAGTTTTGCCGTCAGGTCGAAGGAATCCGAGGATATTTTCTTTACGAACGTGGGTAAGCTTCTTTGCCAATTCCTGCGCGTAGTAAATAGGCATAGGCATAAGAGTTTCAGTTTCGTCGCAGGCGTAACCGAACATCATACCCTGGTCACCTGCACCGTCTTTATCAACGCCCATTGCAATGTCTGAGGACTGCTCGTCAATAGCCGTGATAACTGAGCAGGTTGCGCTGTCAAAACCATACTTCGCTCTGTCATAACCGATTCTCTTAATAACGTCTCTTGCGATTTTGGGGATTTCTACATAGCATTTGGTTGTGATTTCACCCATTATAAGAACCATACCGGTAGTAACGCAGGTTTCGCAAGCGACTCTTGCGGTAGGATCTTCTTTGATTATGGCGTCAAGGACGGCGTCAGATATTTGGTCGCAAATTTTGTCGGGATGTCCTTCTGTAACGGATTCCGATGTGAAATACTTTTTCATTTTGAAATACCCCTTCTCTATGTGAAAGTTTAGTGTTATATTTAAATTTTAATTTTGTCTATACTTCTATAAGTACATACTTACAGAATTACACTTTATTGTACCACATTTTTTCGCAAATGTAAACACACAAACCGTTCTTTTTACTCTTTCGTTGAATATTTTCGGAAAAAAGCCGCTAAATTGCCATCTTTTACAGGGTAGTAGAAAGGACTTGAATTGATTAAATGTGGCAAAAGTGTAATGTTTAAAATTAGCTATTGAAAAAAAGGACGTTTTATGATAAAATTAAAGTGAAATATTTTAGAGACGAGTCTGTTTTTATGTTTAAACTTTATCCAATTCCTGAAGAAACGAAAAAGTGTGAACACTTTTCAGTAAAAGTCAACGGAAATCAAGTAGACATATACTCTTGCTTGGTTTCTGCCATTCCCTTTAATACTCCTTGGCCGGGGCATGAAAGATGTATTTCTCAAGCAGAAGAAGCCTCTTTTTTGTACGTTGATACGGATGAGATTTTGAATTTTGAAATAGTTCCGGAAAAGGAATTTTCGGACTTAAAAATAAGACCAATTTCAAAGAATATTACAACTAACGTTTCCGGTAAAAATATTAAATTTTCCGCAGGTGTTGGGCAATATACAGTGGAGCTTGACGGGCATCACAACGCGCTCCATATTTTTATAAATCCAATAAAAAATTACTGCGTGGATATAAACGATAAAAGCGTAATTTATTTTGGTGCAGGTGTGCATTTTCCGGGGACAATTGAACTTAAAAGCGGTCAAACTCTTTTTGTTGATAGTGGAGCAGTTGTGCACGCTTCTGTTCGTGCTGAAGATTGTGAAAACGTCAAAGTTCTTGGCCACGGGATTATTGATTACGAAACTTTTCGGCGCCACGACCCTCTTATTTGGGAGTATGACGGGCTTATGAATTTTGTTCGTTGTAAAAACATAATCATAGACGGTGTTATACTGAAGGATTCCGCTTGGTGGACGGTTTCAGCTTTTAATTGCGAAAATTTTCTTATTGATAACGTAAAAGTTATAGGTATGTGGCGTTATAATACAGACGGCTTTGATATGGTCAACAGCTCTCACGTTATTATCAGAAATTGTTTTCTCAGAACCTTTGACGATTCAATTGTTTTTAAAGGACTGAAAATAATGGAAAACGGCAAAAATCGCGGCTATGATTTGAAAAACGTTGAGGACCATTTGGTTGAAAACTGCGTTATTTGGTGCGATTGGGGCAGATCTCTTGAAATAGGAGCTGAAACTTGCGCCGATGAATATGTAAATATTTGCTATAAAGACTGCGACCTTATTCATAACGATTTTGCCGCTATGGATATTCAGAACGGAGACAGGGCTGACATTCACGATGTTTTATATGAGAATATTCGCGTAGAATATTCAAAATATTGGATTGAAGGTAAAATTCAGGAAACGGAAGACAGCGTCTATCTTCCAAAAAATGAACCTCATTTGGCAAGACTTATGTTTTCTGAAATGAACGTTGGTAAATGGTCTCAGGATTTAATATACGGGCATACACGTAACGTAGAATTTAAAAATATAACCGTTTATCTTGACGAAGGTCTTCCTCTTCCCGTTGTTGAATTTGGCGGAGGTACGGAAAATAACCTTGCGGAAAATATATCCGTTGAAAATCTTGTAATTAACGGCGTCCGTTACGTTAATAAGGAAAAAGCAAATTTTAAAAATCATAAATTTTCAAAAAACATCACTTTAAAATAAGGAGAAAAAACTATGAGTAATTTCAGTATCGGTATTATGGCTGACTCCCTCAGATTGGGATTTGCTGACAGTATGAAAAAAGCACGCGAATTGGGTGCTGACGGTGTTCAGATTTATGCTACAAGCGGAGAAATGGCTCCCGAAAATCTCACCCCTTCTTTGATTTCTGAAAAACGTAGTATCATTCAGGGCAACGGTCTTGTTGTAAGCGCTCTTTGTGGTGACTTGGGCGGACACGGTTTTTGTGATGCGGTAGAAAATCCTTGGAAAATTGAAAAATCCAAAAGAATAGTTGACCTTGCTCTTGAGCTTGGCTCAAAGGTTGTAACTACTCATATCGGTGTTGTTCCCGATGAGAAAAACGATACCTATAAAATTATGCAGGAAGCTTGTAACGAGCTTGCAGAATACGCAGACAGCGTAGGTGCTTCTTTTGCAGTTGAAACAGGCCCCGAAAAGGCTGAAATGCTTAAAGAATTCCTTGATAGCCTTTCTGCTCGCGGCGTTAAAGTAAACCTTGACCCTGCAAACCTTGTAATGGTAACGGGCGACGACCCTGTAAAAGCTGTTTATACTCTTAAAGATTACATTGTTCATACTCACGCTAAAGACGGGATCAAACTTAAAGAAAGCAATAGATTCCACGTTTACGGCTTCTTTGCTGATGGCGGTATAGAAGACTTCAGAATTTGGGAATACTTCTCAGAAGTACCTCTCGGTGAAGGTAAAGTTGACTTCCCCAGATACCTTGCAGCGCTTAAAGACATCGGCTACAATGGTTTCCTTACAATCGAAAGAGAAGTTGGCGACGACCCTGCAAAAGACATCGGTATGGCAGTAAACTTCCTTAAAGGCCTTATCTGATGGAAATATATTGTTCCACAGGGGCATTCGTAGGCAGAATAAATAACAGAAATCATATGCTCATTCCCGAAGCGGCAAAAAAAGTTGATTGCGACGGGTTTGAGTTTATGGTTTGTAATTCCTGGTACGAAAATTTCGATAAAATATGCCAAGATATTAAAGGTACCAATTTCCCCGTGATTCATCTTGACAAGGATATTGGCGAATTTTTAAGCAGAAATACCCCTTCCGATAGGGAAGCTGCTTTTATGAAATTCCGCGAAAATTGCCGTGTTGCAAAGCTTTTGGGTTGCAAAAAATCAGTTCTTCACCTTTGGGGTGGACTTCCTTCAGACGGACATATGGAATCAAATTTCAGCGCTTACCCTGAACTTAAAAAAATATCGGAAGACTACGAAATTTTGCTTACGGTGGAAAACATTCCCTGCAATACCTACGACCCACTTACTCATTGGCGTGAGCTTATAAAAATTGACCCCGACGTAAAATTTACGGTAGATACTCGCTTTTTGGCATTCCACGGTCAATTTGAAGAGTTTTACCAAGGGGAATTTATGAGCAGAATCGAGCACGTTCACGTCAGCGATTGGTCCGCCGATATTATGGAGTGGGCAAAACTTCGCCCCATTCCTCACCCCGGTGAAGGGTTCATTGATTTCAAAGAATTTTTTACTCAAATGGTTCGTTTCGATTACGAAGGCAGCGTTACTTTGGAATCCCCTTCAATGCTTGAAAAGGGGCTTGATTCCGAATCCTTGAACGCAGACCTTGAATACGTCAGAGAAATTATCGCCGGAATCCCCAGAGCGATTTCATTGCTATGAAAAAGGAGCACGATTTTTATGAATATAGGAGTTAGTTCTTACAGTTTTGAGTCTATCAGAAAAGTGCGAAATCTTGATGCTTTCGGCATGATAGACCTTGCTCTTGAGCTGGGATTTTCAGCCATTGAATTTATTGACGTTTACGCCCCCGAAGGTAAAGATAAGATTTCCCACGCTAAGGAAATTTCAGCTTACGCCAAGGAAAAGGGAATTGAAATTTCAGCTTACACAATCGGTGCGGACTTGCTCTTCAGAGATGAAAGTGAGGAATACCAGCGCCTTTGCGGAGAGCTTGAAATTGCCCAAGCATTGGGCGTTGATAAAATGCGCCACGATATTTGCAGCGGTTTCCCCAATGAAAGAAAGCTCCGCAGAAGCTTTAACGACGCTTTGAAAATAGTTGCTCCCAGAGCGAGAAAAGTTTCCGAATTTGCCGAAACTTTGGGAATCAAAACGATGTTTGAAAATCACGGTTTTTTCTGCCAGGACAGCGAAAGAGTTGAAAAGCTCCTCAATACCGTAGATTTCGAAAATTTTGGTCTTCTCATTGATATAGGTAACTTCCTTTGCGCAGACGAAGACCCCGGGGTTGCGGTGGGAAAACTTGCCCCTTACGCAATTCACGTCCATATAAAGGACTTTTTCATTCGTGATGGTATGCTTCCCACCCCCGGTGCTGGTTGGTTCAGAACAAGGGCAGGCAATTACCTGCGCGGTACTGTCGTCGGCCACGGAAACGTGCCCGTAAAGCAGTGCCTTGAAACAATAAAAAATACGGGATATAACGGCAAATTTTCTTTCGAGTTCGAGGGCTTGGAAGACCCCATTTTTGCTCTCAGAACGGGGCTTGAAAATTTAAATGGATATTTTCCACAATAGAGTTGAATTAAAAAAGCACTTGCGGTAATTGAATTTACCGTAAGTGCTTTTGTGCTTTAGTTGTTAGTTTTTACATCGGTTCATTTTTTGTGGATGATATTCTATTCCACCGCATTTTCTGCGATTTTTATGAGAAGTTCGGTGATTTTGTCCATTGCTTCCACGGAGACGAACTCGAAGCGGGAATGGAAGTTTTCACCGCCGGTGCAAAGGTTAGGGCAAGGCAATCCCATAAAGGAAAGGTGGGCGCCGTCTGTGCCTCCACGGATAGGCATAACTTTCGGTTCAATACCGAGCTGAGTCATCGCCTCCTTAGCTCTGTCAACCACGTACATATGCTCCTCGATCTTTTCGCGCATATTGTAGTAAGAATCCTTCAGCGCAAGCTCAACTGTGCCTTCGCCGTATTTTGCATTAAGCTCAGCAGTGATTCTTTCAAAATCAGCCTTTTTTGCTTCAAACTTTGCTCTGTCGTGGTCACGGATAATGTAAACCAATGTGGAAAGCTCCGTTTCACCTTTCATTGCAATAAGGTGGTGGAATCCTTCATAACCCTCTGTTTTTTCAGGTATTTCGTCGGCAGGAAGCATATTATCGAACTCTGTTGCTATGCGTGAAGCATTTTTCATCTTATTTTTCGCAGAGCCGGGGTGAATTGATACTCCGTTAATCGTAATTTTTGCACTTGCAGCGTTGAAATTTTCGTATTCCAGCTCGCCCAATGCGCCACCGTCAACGGTATAGGCGTAATCCGCACCGAATTTTGCCACATCAAAGAAGTCAGCGCCTCGTCCTATCTCCTCATCGGGAGTGAATCCCACGCAGATTTTACCGTGAGGCTTATTTGATTTAATAAGCTCCGCAACTGCAGTCATAATTTCAGCAATTCCTGCCTTGTCGTCAGCTCCGATAAGGGTTGTGCCGTCGGAAACGATAAGGTGCTGGCCCTTATAATTTTCAAGGTAGGGGTAATCGGAAACCTTCATATAAATATTTTTTTCCTCATTCAGAAGAATATCTCCGCCCTTATAGTCCACAATCGTGGTTTTGATATTCATATCGGAAGCCTCGGAAGAGGTGTCCATATGTGCAATAAATCCGATAGTAGGGGCATTTTTGTCTGTATTTGCAGGTAAAGTTGCGTAAACGTAACCGTGTTCGTCCACGTGAGCATCAGCAAGACCTAATTCAAGGAGTTCTTTTTTCAGCTCTTCCGCCAAAACCAACTGCTTTGCCGTGCTTGGCGTCGTTTCGCTTTCCTCGTCTGACATTGTTGGGAACGCCGCGTATTTCAAAAATCTTTCGTATGTTTTCATTTTAGTGTGCCTTTCTCATAATTTTAATATTATTCAATCGGTTCTCCGTCCCCGAAATCAAAGAAATTTCCGTTTACGGTAACAAGGTCTCCCGATTGAGATACGTTAAGCCGTTCATAAACCTCTTGCGAAACGTCCATTTCCACCGTTTGCCCTTCATCGGTCATAAACGCAACCTTGAATTCCAAGGTATGGTGTTTTCCCAAGCTGAACATCTCAGCCTTTTTATCCAAAACGACAGCTCCAACGGCTTTGAATTCGGGCTCAGTTTCCTCAGGAATCTTTTTTTCTTTCTGAGATTCAGTCCTTTTCTTTTCTGTAATCTTTGCTCCTATTGAAATGAAAACAGAGAACAGTATAAAACCAACAATAATTGCTATTATTGCAATTATGGCAGAAGTTCCTTTCAAAGTCATTGTTTTTCTCCTTTTAATAAAATATCTTAATTATATAATACCATATTTTAGCGGAAAATCAATAGGTTGCGAGGAGAATTTAAAATAAGGTTAATTTTTGGTTAAAATTCTTCATTTAAGTAGTCTTATATTTTTAGTACCCTACCAAACCAGTTTTTTTGAAAGGGTTAGGGGAAACTTTTTTCACCTAAAAAAAGTTTCCCCTTTAAAAAACATATTTTTGTTTATCCATTAACTCTTTCAAAAGCCTCGTACAGTCTCCGTGAAACCGACTTCATTTCTGTCGTATCGGTTTTGAGAATTTGTCTGTCATAGGTGAAAAGACCGTTTGTTTCGTCCTCCACGTCGCTGACTTGTGTCAGAATTGCTCCGCAAAGCCCCTTTTCGATAGCAGGAATGACCTGCTCGGTGTAAAGTTTCACTAATTCTTGGCGGAAAAGCTTCTCATCGGTGAAGAATTTGTATCCGTAGGTCTTATCAAGATTGAAGGAATGACCTTCAACTTTATAGGAATATCCGCCGAATTCCGAAAGAATAAGAGGCCTTCCGTCGGAAGCCATATTCAGGGGTTTGAAGTAGATATGCTCACTGAGAACGTCACTTTTATTTGTTTGGAACCAGCCTGATGTTGCGTCCCAGATTCGAGTGGGGTCAAGTTTTTTGAAATGGATGTAAATGTTTTCTGCATCGTACTGTCCCCAACCCTCATTAAAAATCGTATAATACAAAACGCTTGGGTGATTGTGGAGAATTTCCACTGTTTTTTCAGCAGTTTTTATGAAATTATCGTTTCTGAATTGTGAAGCTTTGTGGCTGATGCCTTTTTTTGTGCCAACGGTGGGTAACGCCGTATCAACCATAAAGCTGTATTTTCCGCTGTTTACGAAGTCTTGGAAAACTATCATTCCCAATTTATCGCAAAGGTAGTAGAAAGTCTGTGGCTCAATTTTAATGTGCTTGCGCAGAGTGTTAAATCCCTGATTTTTCATTGCCAAAATATCATTTTCATAGCCCTCGGGAGTTGCGGGGAGATAAATACCGTCGCTGAAATACCCTTGGTCAAGAAGTCCGTGGAAGAAGATGGGCTTACCGTTGAGAAGAATTTTTTCGCCTTTGATTTCTACTTTTCTCAGTGCAAAATAAGATGAAATTCTGTCTTCACCGCTGATGATTTCAAACTCGTAAAGATTAGGCTCTTTCGGCGTCCAAAGTTTGGGATTTTCGGGAGATACGGTGGTTTCTTTACCGCTGAATTTAATTTCTTTCCCATTAAAAATAAGAGTTTTTTCCTCTTCTCCGCCCTCAACTTCAATCTTTGCGGAAGTGGTGTCGGAAGTGATTTTGATTGATTTAATATGGTTTTGCCCAACGCTTTCAATCCAAACTGTCTGCCAGATGCCGCTGGTGGGGGTGTACCACATTCCACCTCTGTCTTTGCGCTGTTTGCCGTAAGGAAGCTCCTTATCAAGAGGATCGCGAACCTCGATTACGAGCTTATTTTCTCCGGTTTTAAGGCTTTCCGTTATATCAAATTCAAAGGGAGTGTATCCACCCACGTGTTCGCCGCGAAGCTTTCCGTTGAGGTAAACCTTGCATCTTTGGTCAACAGCTCCGAAATTAAGCAAAACTCTTTCCTTTTTGAAGTTTTCGGGTAAAGTGAATTTTCTGCTGTAAACCAAGAGGTCCTTTTCTCCCACAGTCTTCTGAACTCCCGAAAGCCTTGATTCTACGGGGAATGGCACTAAAATATTGCCGTCGTATAGCTCTTTTTTGCCGCGTAAGATTTTCAGATCCCATTTACCGTTGAGGCAGAAATAGGAATCCCTCTTCATCATTGGGCGAGGGTAATCTTCCCAAGGAGTTTTTGGCATTTCCTTTTCAAAAGGAGTTTCAAGGTCAATGGTTCGGGGCTTGATTTTGGTGAAAATAAATAAGAGTACGGGAACCAAAACTGCCGCCGCAATCAACGCCGCAAGGAAAATATTTTCGTTGGGTAAAAATGACTGCGTACCGTCAGAGTTTGTAACAAGCTCTGCATTGTGAAGAACTGCAGAACCGATTCTGGGACCGATAACGCCGGGAATGAGCACCTGAGAGAAGATTCTCAGCCCTTGGAACATTCCGGCTTTGCCCGCAGGAGTGTAATCTCGGATAACAGCTCCAAAAACAGCCATTCCCGATAAATAACCACTCATCATAAAAAGTGACCCTATAAGCACCGGAAGTTTTGTATTAGTAAAGAAAAGAATAATATACCCCAAAGCCAACCAGGCAACTGCAATAAGAACTGTAAACTTAAAGCCTTTTTTATCGTAGACCTTGCCCCAAAGTGCTGTGCAGATTGCCGCAACGATAATTGCAGGCGCCATTATGAACACGTAATCTGACATTCCTAAAGATTTTTCGTAGTAGATAATCAGATATGGCATAAAAATCTGGATAGAAATGTTGAAAACAGAAAACGCCGCCAAAAAAAGGTATATCATTGGGTTTGTTTTGACAGTGGAAGGTCTGAAGCCGTAGAAAATATTATGCAAATATCCTGTTTCCGTAGGCTTAATTTTAGGGTCTTTTATGAGGAAAATCCCCAAAATACCAATGATTATAACAACTGAGCCGATGATTGTAAAAATAAGATTCCAGCTTCCCGGCTGAGTCAGGTCAAAGAACATAAACCCGCCGAAAACCACCAAAATTGCCACCAAGGGCATCATTGAGTTTATACCCTCTGCAGTACCTCTGTTGGAGGAGTTTGTGGAGTCTGTAAGCCAAGCGTTAAACGCAGCATCGTTTGCGGAAGAGCCGAAAAATGTCATTACGCAGTCAAGAATTATTGTCAGCGTAACAGCCAAAGCAGCTGCAGAAGTAACCGTGGGGAAAACTGCGCTTATGAGGTCAGTTCTCATAAGGGTAAAGCTGAAAATCGAAAGTCCCCACAAAATATAGCCGCCGCAAATAAATACTTTTCTTTTTCCTACTTTATCTGAAAGTGCCCCGATGAAAACCGTGGTCAAGGTAGCAGCAACGGCAGAAGCCGCCACCATAAGTGAAATATCGCTTGCGGTAGCGTTGAACATATTGTAAATAAATACGTTGAAGTACATATTTTCAACGACCCACGCCACTTGCCCCATCAAGCTGAAAAGGACGAGCGCCCATAAAAATCTAGCTGAAAGTTTCTTTTGCATTAAAATCCCCCTTAGTAAAAAAATACTTATACTCAGATATATTTCTAAGTATAAGTATAACACACATTAGTTCATTTTAAAAGGGAAAAATTATGAAATATTTTTTTAAAGCAAAAAGCTCTATCCGTAGATAGAGCTTTAGTCAATTCTTATTCTTTTGCGTAGCCGATATTTCTTTCTTTTGTGGGGTCAAAAACCAAGTTGCAAATAGAAGCAACCAAGGTGTAAATGCCCATAGTAATCATACCGAGGAAGAAATAAGCCAAAGTTCTGCATCTGTAACCTTCGGGTTTAAGAGAAGTATAATTGATAATAATACTGCCTATCCAACCCAAAAAGAAAGTCAAAAGAAAACGAACGAGGTTATTGTTATCCATTATTTAGTTCTCCTTTCATAAAATTCTTTTCTAGATATATTGTATCATATTTTTTGCAAAAAGTCAATACCCGACAAAAAAATTAGAGTAAAGCTCTTTTAGTGTTAATTTAACAATCCCTCAGTCTTTCCTGCGGAAAGCCAGCTGAGGGATTGTCTTCATAAAAAATGTAAGTGGAGTTAGCCCTAAATGAGCCAACCCCACTATTTTATTTAAGTTTTATCAGAACCCGGTAACGGAATCTATTGGCAAAGACATTATAACGCCCTTTGCCTCGCTGTGAACACCGCATTTTTCGCTGATTGCTTTCATAAGGCTCACTTTTTCTTCCGCATCGGTAATGATGAGAACTATATCAACCTCGTCTTGAGATAATCCCCAAAGACCGGAAACCTCTTCATTGCCCACGCCTCGGCTGTGAATAACCGTTCCGCCTCGTGCGCCTGCGGCTCTTGCAGCGTCCATAACATCACTGCTGAAACCTCTTTTAACTACTGACGCAATAAGCGCGTGCTTTGATTCACTCATAGTATTCTCATCCTTCCTATCTGTTTTAATTAGTGGCTCTTGCGTACCTTTTATCATTCGCAAAAGCATATTGTTTGCTCCCGTAAGGGGCATTGTAAAAGCTATACCACCATTTACTGCGCTGAGTTCCAGCTCTCTGTTAAGCTTTTTTAGGGTATGCTCCGCATAAGGCTTCAGCATTACGCTTACAAGCATACATTTATCAATACTTCCCAAGCCCAAAAGGTCCATAATTTCGCTTGATGCAGTACCTTCGGCGTTGAATCTGTAAAGAATAGGCAACGCCTTTGCTCTGAACATTTCAGCGGCAATATCCGCAGATTTGGGAGTAGTAATCAATGCGATGATTTGATAAGACATATTTTGTTCTTTATTATCCATTGAAAGATACCTCCAAATCTATAATGTCGTCGCCATCGTCGGGAATATCAACGTTAAGGTCAATATGCTTGTGAACTTTAGCTGTCTTGAATTTATAAACGAGACCCATTATCTGAATTGCAATAAGGGGAGTCAATGCAACCAACGCTACAACGCCAAATGCGTCAGTCATAAGATTGCCGTCCAAAGCCTGGCAAACGCCAATGCTCAAGGGGAGCAAGAAAGTTGAGGTCATAGGCCCGCTGGCAACACCGCCTGAGTCGAATGCGATACCTACGAAGATTTTAGGCACGAACATAGACATTATCAACGCTATAACGTAACCTGGAATGATTATATACTGAATGGGAATTCCGCAAAGGATTCTGAGCATTGCCAAACCGATACTGATCGCAACACCGATTGACATACTTCTGTTCATAGCTTTTACTGAAATTGCACCGTCGGTAACGTTTTCAACCTGGTGGTTCAAAACTTGAATTGCAGGCTCCGCTTTTACTATGTAGTAACCGATTATCATACCGATAGGCACTAAAATCCAATTAAAGCTCAATGAAGCCAATTCTTCGCCCAAAAATGCGCCTACGGGGGCAAAACCTACGTTTACGCCGCAAAGGAACAGAACCAAACCAAGATAAGTGTACGCAAAACCAAAGAGTATCTTTTTGATTTGTCTTCTGTGGTATCTGTGAACAGCAATTTGAAAAATCAAAAATACAGCCATAATCGGCAAAAGTGAAATAAACACTTCCTCAAGGTAAACGGGAAGACCCTTTGCAAATTCAAGGGCAACATCTCTTGTAGTATCAACGGTTGTAAGGTCCGTCATTGAATAAGAGGCTTCCGTGGGCTTGTAGAAGCAGCCGAGAATAAGCACCGCAAGAACGGGTCCTACGCTTGAAAGGGCTACGAGACCGAAGCTGTCGCTTGCCGCGTTTTTATCGCTTCTTGAAGATGCCAGACCTACACCCATTGCCATAATAAAGGGAACTGTCATTGGTCCTGTGGTTACACCGCCAGAGTCAAAAGCTACTGCAAGGAAGTCTTTAGGCACGAAGAATGACGCACCTATAAGCAAAACGTAGAGAATTATCAGCAAAATGGAAAGGTCAATTTTAAACCTGATTCTCAAAATTGCCAACGCTAAAAATACGCCTACGCCGATTGCCACCGTCCAAATCAACACTTGATTGGGGATTGAGGGGACCTGCTGGGCAAGAACCTGTAAGTCCGGCTCTGAAATGGTTATAATAGCACCCATTATAAAGCCGATAAACGCCGCCACGAAGAACGTTTTCGTTTTTGAAATCTGAACGCCGATACCTTCGCCAAGAGGTGTCATTGCCATTTCCGCCCCAAGCTGGAAGAATCCCATACCCAAAATAAGCATTACCGCACCGGTAAGGAACATAAAAATGCTTCCTAATTCAATTGGCACGAGAAAAACACTTATGAGCAGCACTATGCCGGTAATCGGAAGCACCGCAGAAAGAGATTCCAAAGTTTTTTCTTTCAGTTTCGGATTCAAATCATCACAGTCTTTCTTTCCTTCGCCTGAGTAAAAAACCATCACTCAAGCAAAGTTCAAATTTAAATAATATATAAAATATCATATAGATATATTATATAATATTTTTGCTTGCAGGTCAATAGACATACTCCAAACTTTAAACGACAAACTTGAATGAATTTTTGATACTACAAAAACTCCTACCGTATGTAAGTATTCGTTAGATGCTGTTTACGGATGTCTTTTTCACTTGGCGGAGAAAGAGGGATTCGCCCAACTGCGGGCGGAGCTACTCGCCCTTCTCATCCCTTTTTTCTCGTTTGTAAAGCAAAAAAAGACACCCAAAAGGATGTCTTTTTCATTTGCCTTAAACGTGACAAAAGGTCAAAAATCGAGGTAATTGCGAAAAAAGGTCAACTCAATCATCTAAACAGATTTTCCTTTTGAACCGTCAGGCATCATATAGTAGCCATCTATTATTTCGCTAAAACCTCCGCCAAAGCTCCATCCTTTTGATTCGACCCATTTAATAAATTCGTCTGTAAAGTGATCAATATCAATTTCCGGCGAAACCTCTACGCATCCCTGTATTTCAATTTCTTTTCTCATAAAAACACCTCGCTTTCACGCATATTATATCATACTTTTACAAATAAATCAAGGCGTAGCCTTTGTATATCATCAATGATGCATCGCCTGCGGCGATATGATGTTTTTCGCTTCGCTCAAAATGATGTTGCTCCACTTCGTTCCGCGAGTGATGCGATGTTTGCCCCAAAATGTGGCGAAGCCACGCATCATTCGCGAAGCGAACATCATTAGGCGTAGCCGTCATCATTTGCCGCAGGCAAACATCATTCAAAAAAGGAACTTTTGTCTGGTAGACAAAAGTTCCTTTTTTGTTGTGTAAGGACTATAAAAAAGATATTTTCGGCCGTTTTGCGTATGACTTCGAACTCTCACAAAATATCTTGAGCTTTCTAATTTAGTGTGTGGTGGT
>JAFSHW010000021.1 GCA_017440085.1 Clostridia bacterium | reverse complement strand
TGCATCCGTCCCCATCGACCAATAGGTCTGCTTTCTTCCGGCAAACGAATATCGGGAATGTAATAGTCTCCGCAACAAATATAGTTCAGCTCTTGCATCATATGTACCTCCAATCACAGTTCAAAAAAGCTCTTAAAAGCAGAAAAAGGCGATACCTGGTTGGTAAAACCAAGTATCGCCAATTTTTCTTGTCGCACCCTGTACGGCAGCTACCCTATGTCAGTATTCGTTCAATACTGTTTTATTGGAAGCTACCCGAGCGTGTCCTCTTTTTTTTCTTGACATTTCACCTCGTATAGTGTATAATAAAAGAAAAAAGGAGATTTATATATGATAGCTCACAAAATGATGATCCCCTATATTTATGAAAATAAAGCAGTCAGCGAAACGGTTAAGCTACCATATTTGATGTACGTTCCCGAATCTTATGACCCTGAAAAGAAGTACAAGGTTCTTTTTTTCATGCACGGAATGGGTGAGAGGGGCTCGGATTTCAACCACTTGAAGGATGAAAATTACCACCGCTACCTTTGCTACGTTCTTGAGGACGAAAAATTGAGAGAAGAATTTATTCTCGTTGCTCCCCAATGCGAAGAAAGCTGCTGTTGGGTTCAATACGACGCTATGGTTTGTTATGTCAAAGACGAGAACTATGATGGCGAAGCCTGCTCAGATTCACTTGCGTTGGTTTATGATTTTATTGAAAATAAGCTTGTCAAGGATTTCAGCATTGACGGCTCACGCATTTATATGGCAGGTCTTTCAATGGGCGGATTTGCCACCTGGTACACAGTTATAAACAAACCTCATTTATTGGCGGCAGCTGTTCCCGTTTGCGGCGGACCGGAACCGAAAAAGCTTCATCAAGCAAAAGACATTCCTATTTGGGCGTTCCATAGCCTTGATGACGAAATCGTTCCCGCGATTTGCCTTTCTCGAGCAATGGAAATTATGGAAAAGGAAAAGGCGACAGACTTCCACGCCACTATGTACGAGCACGAAACTCACGGCTCCTGGATTCGTGGCTTTAAGGAACGGGAAGTCTTTGATTGGATGATTTCAAAGGTAAATCCTGACCCTGAAATTAAATAAAACATTTTTTGTAATATAGTGGGGGAACCTTTCTTTTCTCGTGAAAAGAAAGGTTCCCTGCAAAGCTTTTATTCTTTATTTTTCAATCTCAACGTTATAGCACGCCAGCATTGGCATACCGCTGAAGTCCTTTGCTATCCATTTTCCGCAGTAACGCTGCCAATATGCGTGAAATTTTGCGGGAAGAGTGAATGGCTTTTCTGATTCAAAGACAAAACCGTCCACGTCGTAAATCAGTTTCGCACCGTTAATCAAGCCGCTTTCATCTTCTATGTTCATAAAATCGGCTCTTTCGTCAAAATATTGCATATCGAACTGTCTGTCAAAGCAGAGTTTAATATGAGTTTCGTCAATATATTTTGCTGCAAGCAGGTCCGGTGCCTCTTGACCGGGCAAGCCGTAGATACATTTCAGCGCCGTGTGTGCCAAGCGCGTACCAAGGATTACGTTTGCACCTGAGCTATTGTGGATTCCGTCGCACATTGGTAAATCAAGTGACGAAACTATAAATATTTTATCGTCGTTGCGAGCTACTTGGCGCTGTGCTTCTCTGATTAAAGCCCAATGTCTGTCATCGCCAGCATTTTCCATATTCGCCCAAGCGTTAAGCTGAACTGTTAGGAAGTAAATATCTCCAATGTCTTCGCGGCAATAACTGATAAATTCCATAAATCTTTCGTAATATCTTTCGGGATTTGCAGTGTCATTGCAACCTTGATACCAAAGCATTCCCTTGACTGCGGGCGTGCCAATATCTTTAAGGCGTTTGAGTAGCGCATTGTAAAGGTCTCCTTTTTCGCCCCTATGCCATCTTTCAAGGGGTGAACCTCCCAACGCTGACTGAATAAGACCGATTGGAACGTTCAATCTTTCTTTGAGGATGCGAGCAAAGCTCAATGCAGGGGATGTTCCCGTGCAGTTTTCAGCATTTTCGGGGTAAATTGTTCCAAGTGAGTCGTTGAGGGGATGGGTTGCAATATCCCAGTTGCCGCTATTTGCGTAAAGGTGGACGCCCAAGGTTGGTGGGTCGATTGCTGCGTCTTTGCCCATACCAGCCATATTGCTCTGACCTGCAAGAATGTATAGGTCTCCTACTCCAAAGTGCTTCACACTAGCAATTCTGTTCAATCGGTTGCATTCAAATAAGAAATTTTCGGAATTTGCGGGGATTGCTTCAAAAAAGTAAAGACCACCGGTGGGTATTGTAAGTTTTACAGACCATTCTTTGCCGTTGATTTCGCAAGGAGTCCAGGGTACTACGACCAAGTTTTCGTTTTCGCTCAAAACTCTTGCGTAAATAAGCTTTCCTTCCTCTATGTAATCAGGAATAATTCCGCAGAATTCGCCTACTGCTACGTTGTTTCCATCGCGCTGAAGTATCTGATAATTTTTAACTGCCATAATTAAATCTCCTTTATGGGTAATCGTCTTGTAAATATTATACCACAATGAAAAGTTGAAGTCAATAGTAAAAAATAAAACTCCCCAAAAAAGGGGAGTTTTATTTGGGAAGTTTTTATTCTGTTGGTGCTGTGGGTACGTTTTCGTCTTCTACCGCAATCCATTCAATTGTGTGCTTTGTTCCGGTAAGCGCATCGATATTGTTTATGTACCCTGTAAGTAATGATTTAACGCGGTCTAAAGTTTCATCGAGTAAGTATTTATCCTTAGAGGCTTCTTCTTCTACATTTGTAACACTTTCATTATATGCGGCAATTCCATCTTCCGCGGTAATTTTAGCAGACCCCTTTGCAACGATATAAGATTCTTTAGACAAAGTATTCTCTTTAACTTTTGCACTCAACACTTTTGCATTTGGGAGAGCTATCGTTACAACATCATCAGAAACCTTTATATCTAATTCATTTACATCTATACCAAAAGTTACTACGCAATCATATTCAACCCAAAAATGTTTATCTTTGGTAAGCCATAAAAATCGCGATACATCTTCTTGGGTGTATTTAGCAACGGTGTGATAATGACATTCTTTTACGGCTAATTCGCAAATTCTTTTCATTTGTCCAATATCAAGTTCTACATCTTTTTTTCCACAAGAAGAGCTAAGGAATGTAATAACCAAAAGTGCAGAAATTAATAATATTTTTTTCATATTAGGCCTCCTTACTCAACCACCAATTTATATTCTGAATCTAGTTGGCTTATAATCGGATCAAATAACGCTTTGACAACATTTACAGCGTTTTCTCTTGCCAATTCTAAAATAGCAGAATTATTCTCAGTTTCCGTCTTTAAATCTTCTATACACTTTTTATAGGCTTCCTCAGAAGTTGTGGCGGTATTAGCTTTATTGTTCATAAAAATGAAATCTAAGCTTCTAATTTCAACTGTTAAATCCGTTATAACAATTTCTGGGATTTCCACTTTAATTGTTTCCGTTTTATCATCAACAGTTATTTTCAGTTTTTCAAAATCAAAACCTGCTTTTACTTTTCCTTCATAAGACACATAGTAGTCTATATTTTCAGGATTTTTATTATTT
The DNA here is from genome assembly GCA_017440085.1 of Clostridia bacterium. Taxonomy (GTDB): domain Bacteria; phylum Bacillota; class Clostridia; order Oscillospirales; family UBA644; genus HGM12619. Next base: position 34,964 of record JAFSHW010000021.1, on the reverse strand, counting down.
GCAACGTTTGCAATTCCATTATAGGTAGAATAAAATGTTGACAATTTACTTACATCAATAATTTTTTCCAATGTTGATGTCGAAAATATTTTTGCTTCAGGGCTAGGTAATGCGTTTTGTATTCCCACTATGAGGCCCAAAACAATCAATACCACGACCGCAAGAGCTACGATGGTTGACCATACATTTTTAAGAATTGCTGAAAGTAATCCTTTAAATATTTCAATAAATTTTTTCCCCATAATTTATGTCTCCTTTATTTTTATTTTCCCCTAAACAGCATTTGTAATTTTCGCGAGAAAGGGGCGGGGGACACTTTAAAATTTTGTCATATATTGTAAATTATACCATATATTTCATATAATGTCAATATAAAAAAGTAAAAAGACTCCCGATAAAACCGGGAGTCTTAAATTGCTTATTAAGTCTAAACTTATTTAAGTTCAACTTTAGCGCCAGCTGCTTCGAGAGCTGCTTTAGCTGCTTCTGCTTCTTCCTTGGAAACGTTTTCTTTGATTGCTTTGGGAGCACCGTCAACGATTTCTTTGGATTCTTTAAGGCCGAGACCTGTGATTTCTCTAACTGCTTTGATAACGTTCATTTTGCTTGCGCCAGCGTCAGCGAGAATTACTGTGAATTCTGTCTGTTCAGCTTCAGCGGGAGCAGCTGCTGCTGCGGGAGCTGCTGCAGCAACGGGAGCAGCGGATACGCCGAATTCTTCTTCTACTGCCTTAACGAGGTCAGCGAGTTCAAGGATTGTAAGTTCTTTAACAAGATCAAGGATCTGTGTGATTTTTTCAGATGCCATTTTAATTTCCTCCTGGTAATTATAAAAAATTTAATAATGTAGTTTGCGGTCTTTGCCGCGGTTTAGGCTTTATGCCGATAATTTACGCTTCTGCTGCTTCTTCAGCTGCACCTTCGCCATTCTTGTCGATAATAGCCTGAATAGCGTATGCGAAGGAGTAAAGGGGAGACTGGATGCTGCCGAGGAACTTCGCGTAGAGAACGGGTTTTGAAGGAATCTTTGCGAGAGCCTTAACACCGTTAGTGTCGAGAACTTCGTCACCTACGAAACCTGCTTTAATCACGAAATTATCGTGTTTTTCAGCGTATTCGCAGAGGATTTTAGCTGCAGCTGTGTAGTCTACTGTTGTAGCCATTGCGGTAGCGCCGTTGAAGATGTCATCAAGACCTTCGTAGCCAGCTTCCTTAACAGCACGTTTTGTAAGGGAGTTCTTTACAACGGAATATTCAACGTCGTTTTTACGGAGTTCAGAACGAAGAGCTGTGTCTTCAGAAACTGTGATACCTGTGTACTGTACGAATACGCCGGATGTAGCACCCTTGATTCTTTCTGCGAGATTTGCAACTATCTGCTTTTTCTCGTTAAGAATTTTTTCGTTTGCCATGAAATTTCACCTCCTGAAAATTTTCATGACTTCCGTATAACAAAAGCTCTTTCGAAGCTATCGTCCGAAAGAGCGTAAGAAATTCAAAATTTTTGAAGCTCTTCCTCGATAGGCAAAATTAAGCGGTACCGCACCTATTGTCTTAGGAAAATCATGAAGTGTATCATGAACTTATATATTATATCATTTTATCTGTGAAATGTCAATGGTAAAAATGTAAACTGTTTTTGAATTAACCTTTTATTACAAGATTTACCATTCTGCCCTTGACGTAGATTTCTTTAACAATCTGCTTGCCGTCAATGTATGACTTGATTTTTTCGTCGGCCTTTGCAGCGGCGAGAATTTCAGCCTGTTCTGCGTCAGCAGAAACGGTAATTGTAGCTCTCAACTTGCCGTTAATTTGAACGGGAATCTGAATAGACTTATCAACAGTTTTGCTCTCGTCGTATTCAGCCCATTTGCCGTTTGCAAGCATTCCTTCAAAGCCGTGCTGCTGCCAAAGCTCTTCGCAAAGGTGAGGTGCGAAGGGGCTGAGAATCGTAAGGAAAGTTTTGAGTTCAGCTTTGTTGATTGAGCCCTTATCTCCGATTTCGTTGAGGAGCGCCATCATAGCGGCAATAGCTGTGTTGAATTTGAGTGCTTCAATATCTTCAGTAACCTTTTTAATGGTTTTGTGGAAGGAAGCTTCAAGTTCTGCGGAGTATTCGTCTCCGTCCTCCACGTTCTGCGCCACGTTGTAAACTCTGTCAAGGAATCTGCGGCAGCCTTTTACGCCGTTTTCAGACCAAGGAGCAGCTTTTTCAAAGTCTCCGATGAACATTTCGTAAAGGCGGAGTGTATCAGCGCCGTAAGTATTTACGATGTCGTCGGGGTTAACTACGTTGCCTCTGGATTTAGACATTTTTTCGCTGTTTTCGCCCAAAATCATACCGTGTGAGGTTCTCTTTGCGTAGGGTTCTGCTGTGGGAACAACGCCTTCATCGTAAAGGAATTTGTGCCAGAATCTGGAGTAAAGCAAGTGGAGGGTTGTGTGTTCCATACCGCCGTTGTACCAGTCAACAGGCAACCAATATTTAAGTGCTTCTTCAGAAGCAAGAGCATCATTGTTATCGGGGTCGATATATCTGAGGAAGTACCAGGAAGAACCTGCCCACTGAGGCATTGTGTCTGTTTCTCTCTTTGCAGGACCTCCGCAGCAAGGACAAGTTGTATTTACCCAATCGTCAAGTTTTGAAAGGGGAGATTCGCCTGTGTCTGTCTGCTCGAAGTTTTCAAGGTCGGGCAAACGGAGGGGGAGTTCACTTTCTGGGAGAGGTACACAACCACATTTTTCGCAGAATACGACGGGGATAGGTTCGCCCCAATATCTCTGACGTGCGAAAATCCAGTCACGGAGCTTAAAGTTGACCTTTTCTTTGCCGATGCCTTTTTCTGTGAGGAATTCAACGATCTTCTTCTTTGCTTCTTCAACGGAAAGGCCGTTAAGGAATTCGGAGTTGACCATTGTACCCGTTTCAATATCGGTAAAGGCGGCTTCTTCAATATTTCCGCCTGCAACTACTTCAACCATAGGAATGCTGAATTTCTTTGCGAAATCCCAGTCTCTTGTATCGTGTGCGGGAACTGCCATAATGGCGCCTGTTCCGTAACCCATAAGAACGTAGTCAGAAACGAAAATGGGAATTTCCTTACCGTTTACAGGGTTGATTGCTTTAACGCCGTCAAGGCAAACGCCGGTTTTATCTTTTGCAAGCTCTGTTCTTTCAAAGTCACTCTTTTTGGAAGCTTCAACTCTGTAAGCAATAAGATCTTCATAGTTTGCAAGCTTTTCTTTCCACTGCTCAATTGCAGGGTGTTCAGGGGAAATTACCATATATGTAGCACCGAAAAGTGTATCGGGGCGAGTTGTATATACGGTAAGCTTATCGCCTGTTGTGGTTGTGAAGTCAACTTCTGCACCCGTTGAGCGACCGATCCAGTTTCTCTGTTGGGTTTTAACTCTGGGAATGTAATCAACCATATCAAGGTCATCTGCAAGTCTATCTGCATATTCAGTGATTTTCAAAATCCACTGGGATTTATTTTTTCTTACAACTTCTGCGCCGCAACGTTCGCAAACGCCGTTTACAACTTCTTCGTTTGCAAGAACTACCTTACAGGAAGTGCACCAGTTAACTGCCATTTCTTTTTTGTAAGCAAGACCTTTTTTGAACATCTGGAGGAATATCCACTGTGTCCATTTGTAGTAATCGGGATCTGTTGTGTTAACTTCTCTTGCCCAGTCGAAGGAAAGGCCCAAAGATTTAATCTGTTCCTTGAAGTGCGCGATGTTGTTTTCAGTAACGATTCGGGGGTGAATCTTATTCTTGATAGCGTAGTTTTCCGTGGGGAGACCGAAAGCATCCCAACCCATAGGGAAAAGCACGTTATATCCCTGCATTCTTCTTTTTCTTGAAACGATGTCCATCGCTGTGTAGGGGCGGGGGTGACCTACGTGAAGACCCTGACCTGAGGGATAGGGGAATTCAACAAGCGCATAGAACTTGGGTTTTGAAAAGTCGTTGCTTGCTTCAAAAACGTGGTTATCGTCCCAAATTTTTTGCCATTTTTTTTCTATATCCTTATGTTCGTAGCCCATTTTTAAATACTACCTTTCTTCTTATTCTTCGTCTATAAGTTCTTTAATATCAATATCAACGCCGTCTTTCCAGAATCTTTCCAAATCGTAGAAAGCACGGGCTTCTTTATTATATACGCTGACTATCATGTCGCCGTAGTCAAGTAGTATCCAACCGCTTTCTGCAGTGCCTTCGCGGTGGTGAATGGCGATTCCTGCTTCTTTTAGCTTATATTCGCAAATATCAGCCAAGGTTCTGACCTGAGTAGAGCTTGTACCGTTGCAGATAACCAAATATGAAGCCATAGAAGTCAGTTTTTCAATATGGATGGTTCTGATGTCTGAAGCTTTCTTTTCGTTTAATGCGTTAACGGCAATTTTGACCATTTCGTTCATGATTTTTGTCCTTTCTTTTATAAAATTCCTAACAAGGAGTTAAACATTTTTATTGAATCCGGATGTAAAAATTTATCATTATCTATTTTGTCACGGATTATCCATTTCATACCCAAAAACAGGGCTTCGTCAAGGTTATTTTCAGCCTTTTCGCGGTAGAAATTCACATCCGAATAGTTTCTTGTGGGTTCGGTGAAGTCTGCCACGTAGATTATCTTGTCCAAAAGCGTCATTTCCGCACGTCCTGTGGTGTGGTAACGGAGGGCGTTTAAAATTTCTTCATCGTCGATTCCAAAATCGTATTTTGCGGAAATAGGTGCCGTTATGGAGTGGATTATAGGTTCTTTTCTATCTTCTAATCTCGTTTGAACACCGTAATCTTCAAGTATCTTCAACTGAATTTTATATGAGTAATCCTTTGTGCAATCGTGCAGAAGTCCTGCAATTTCTGCTTTAGCCGGGTCAGTTCCGTAAAGCTTTGCGTAGTTCTCTGCTGTTTCCGCAACTCCTAAAACGTGAGCGAATCTTTTTGGCGTCAATCTTGTTTTCAGAACTTCAAGCACGGAGTCTTTATCGAAAGTCTTTTCTGCACCGTAAAGCCCCTTTGATTTTATATATGCTTCCGTTTCGGGAAGAATCAAATCAAGAGCCGTTCCTTTCTGCACCGCTTCGCGAATCTCCGTTGAACTGATTTCCGTTGGCTCATCTGTAAATACCTCTGCGTTCAGACAGATTTTTTCTTTCAGTTCTTCAATTTTACCTTTTAAAGCTTCAATGTCGTCTCCGTTTCGGGAAAAAACAGCCAATGAGGTCATTTTTGCAATTTCCTCTGCCTTGTACCATCTATCGAAGCTCATAAGCATATCTGAGCCTACGAACATTACGAAATCGCAGTCGGGATACGTTTCGTGAAGATACCTTAAAGTATCAACTGAATAGCATTTCTCTTGCTTTTCCGCTTCGTAGAGGCAAATTTCTACGTTGTCAAAACCTCTGACAGCGGCGCGGAGCATATTGATTCTGTCTTCAATGGGGGTTGCAGATTCCGACTTGTGAGGTGGTATTCCTGCAGGAATTACCAAAGTTTTTTCGGGTGAAACTCTTTTGATGAAGTTATCAAGGGCTTTCAAATGCCCCTTATGTATCGGGTCGAATGTTCCGCCGAAAATTCCTATTTTAGTTTTCATTTGGGCAGTTCAATTTTTGGATTTTTCTGAGCTCTGCGGTAAATAACTGCTTTGCTTCCGATTGAAAATACCACTTCTGCTCCGATTCTGCCAGCAATTTCTTCTGCTGCCTCTCTGGGAGAATATTCGCAGTTTTCAAGGCATTTCAGCTTTATAAGCTCTCTTGCCTCCAACGCATCGTCAGCCTGCTTTATAAGCGCATCGCCGATTCCACCCTTCCCAACGTGAAGAATTGGGTCGATTCCGTTGGCGAGGCTTTTGAGGTATGCTCTCTGTTTACTTGTCATTTTATTCACGTCTTTCTTTTTATTTCTGAATTATTCTGCGCAACCGGTGCAGGGTTCAAATCCGAAATTTACTGCTTCGGAGATTGTGGTTTGATTCACCGAGGAGCTGTTTTTAATATATCTGCACTCTCTATTTAAATGATATTTTGTTCCGCTTTTGGTGTGGTAGCAAATGTCCTCTTGGTCAACGTCTTTTGACTCAGTTCGGACGTCTTCTTTTTCCGAATTTTTATTCGTGTTGATAATTGATTCATCGTTTTCGGAAATTTGCGGAATAGTCGAGGTCAATTTAAACGAAAACTTAGATTCTGTTGGTTGCGCCATTCCGTTAACTGCAATTATTGCGGCAAAAACGATTGCGATTAAAACGTAGGGTAAAGAATTTTTTATTTTCTCTTTCATTTTCACCGCACCTTTCGCAAAATTCAAGGTTTATTTTTTATCAAAAAGGGGAGTGCTCAGGTATTTTTCACCTCTGTCGGGGAAAATTACCACTATTCTGCCTTTGTCGATTCTTTCTGCAATTTTAAGAGCAGCAAGCATTGCTGCACCGCTTGACATACCAACGAAGATTCCCTCTTCGCTTACGATTCTGCGGCAAACTTCGAATGCTTCTTCAGTATCAATCATAATATGCTCGTCAATAAAGCTTGGATCATAAATTGAAGGGACGATAGCCTCTTCCATATTTTTAAGACCTTGAATGTAGTGGCCTTTGACTGGTTGAGCTTCAACTACCTTAATTCTGGGGTCGTTTTCTTTCAGCCCCATACCGATACCCATAATTGTGCCGGAAGTGCCCAATGCGGAAACGAAATGGGTAATGCTTCCGTCTGCCTGCCTCCAAATTTCTTCAGCTGTGGTTTTGTAGTGAGCGAGTTTATTGTATACGTTTGAAAATTGGTCGGGGTTAAAATATTTATCGGGGTTTTCAGCGACTCTTTTTTTGCATTCCAAAATAGCTCCGTCAGTACCCTTCGTAGCGTCAGTTAGAACTACGTTGCCCCCGAAAGCCTTAATCATTTTCTGGCGTTCGATAGAAACGGCGCTACTCATAACGATTTCCACGTCGTATCCCTTAACTCTGCCAATCATTGCCAATGCAATACCCGTGTTGCCTGAAGTTGCTTCGATAATGGTTTTTCCTTTCTGAAGCTTACCTTCGGCTTCTGCCTGCTCTATCATTTTAAGGGCAATTCTGTCTTTGATGCTTCCCGTGGGGTTAAAGCCTTCAAGCTTTGCGAAAATCTCCACACCGGGTTTTTTGATAAGGTTGTTGATTTTAACCATCGGGGTATTACCGATAGTTGAAAGAATATTACTGTGCATTTATAACACACTCCTGCTATGTAAAATAAAAGAATATAAGCATATAAAATATATTACTATATATTATACACCCATACTCGATTTTTTGCAAGTATTTTTGTCTGCCTAAAGTGAAAACTTTCTTTTAAATTCATCATATTTTCGGTAATTTTGCCCTTTGGCTTGACATTTTCGCTCCGATATGGTATACTTTTCCCGTAAAAAACTTTCAGAAAGGTGATTTTATGCCACTGCCGCAGATCTACGATGTGATTATTCCGTTGATAATAATTATTCCTATGGGCTTTGTATTTTTCTCATCTGCGCTTCTTTACAACAGCCTTTGCAGGAAAAATCTTCTTTCTGCTGATGAGTCTGCCCAATGCGTTCCCCTTAAAAAGGCAAGGGAATATTTTTTTGTTTTTGCAGTAGCAATGGCAATTTCAGTCCTTTTCTATTGGCTTATAAGTAACGATGGTTTTGATCTTTCATTATTTTTCTTCGTGCCGCCCATTGCAGTTTCAGTTTTGTGCCGATTGAAAAACGGTTTCGTGCCGATTGTTTCAGTGGTTTTTTGCGCATTTTGCGTTTTGGGAAGAATAGTTTTTTACTGCATTTTTCAAGGTGTAGGTTTCGGGCTTTCAATTGTTTTAAGCTTTTTGCTCGCTTTGGGGCTGATTCTTATTCCTAAATTGGTTTTTAGAAAAGGTCACGATGAAAATATTGATTTGCCGTTAATTTTAACGCTTTCTCTTATGGCTTCCTACTTTTCACCAATTTATTCGGTAATTTACCTCTTTGCGGTGTGTTTATTTATAATAATTTTATACGTAATTCCGAATTTTATTTCGGAAAAACGAAGAGGGAATCCGATTTTTACCTTTGAAGTGCCGATTTTGGCTATTTCATCTGCGGTTTTTGCCGCGATGTTGCTTATATAATAAAAAATGAGAGGAAAATAGTAATGAAACATTGGTTAAAACTTGCTCTTGCCCTTGCTCTTGCATTGTCAATGACAGCCTGCGGCGGAGAAACAAACGTTGAAAATCCAGACGATGGAAGGACCCCAAATGAAAACGTTCAGCAGGATCAGGATATGGAAACTACTGACGATTCTGAAACACCCGAAGAGCCTGCGGAGCCTGAAATCCCCGAAGAACCGGATGATCCTGAAGTTCCCGAAGTTCCTGAAGGACCCGAAGAACCCGTGGAGGATTTGCCGAAAGAAGATATTGCATTTGACGCATATTGGGCAAGCGATGATTTTGAGATGCCCTTCCCCGAACCACCATATTCATACAATTTAAATTTTCGCGACAGTGCTGTCGTTATAACTTCTGCTACCTCCGCTGACATTCTAGCAGGCACCGTTGCCGATATTAAGGCCTATTGCGAGGATTTGCAATACTTCGGTTACAACGTTGACGTGGAAATTGAAGAACCCGAAGGCTTTTCTGCTGACCGCCCCGCATATCATTTTAAGGCAAAAAATTCAGAAGGTAAATTTTTAGAGCTTATTTATGACGGTAAAGGCCTTATGATGTATGCTGAAATGGACTACGAAACGGGGAAAGTTTCCGACGGTTCTTCAGAAAATAAGCCCTCTGAGCCCGAAAGCACGGCTTTTGATACCTCTTGGGCAAGCAATGCTTACGAAAAGCTTATTCCTCAGCCACCTTTTGAGGGCTGGGAGGGCAGTATGAAGGATTCAAATGTCTACGAGCTTTTCACTTCCAATGCAAAAGCTTGCGATAGCCTTAGCTATTACGACGTATTCCAAGCATACCTTGATTCTCTTAAAGCCCTTGGCTTCAGTATTGACGGTGAAGTTTACAGTTGCAACGGTAGCGACGAATTCGGTAACAGATTTGAATTTAAATGCGGTGACGGTTGCGCGTGGATAACCATTATGCCCGTTGATGATTTAAGTGGAAACGGTGGCGAGAAAAATCCTTCTGATGAGACGGTTTCTTCTTTTGATACTTCTTGGGCAAGCAACGAATTTGAGCTTCAAATTGCAGAGCCAACTTTTGAATCGTGGAAAGTAAGTGGATTCGTTGAAGGTAGTTTATGGAAGATTTTCGTTCAGGATATTTACTATGATGCGGTAAAAGATTATGCAAGCGACTTGCGTTCTTTCGGCTTTATTTTAAATGAAAGCGAGAACGATGGGTTTGGCGGCTTGGGTTACATATTTAAAGCTGATAATTCAAACGGCTACCACTCAGAGCTTATATTTGAGGCGATTGATAGGGACGGTAAGGGAAGCTTTTCTTTAGAAATTTCTAAATGACCAAGTCTATAAAAGTTAAATATGAATAATAGAAAGACCTCTCGCTGTGAGAGGTCTTGATTTTTATATTCTATTCTGCGTAATCTTCTTGCAGTGACAAGGAATATAGTTCATTTAGCTTTTCCATAATTGCAATAGCTTCTTCCTCAGTTTCTGCAGGACCAAAGTATTGAAGGGATGAACCAGACCAATGTCCGGTTTCAAGAAGAATTTCTTCCGCTTCGTCAGGGGCTAAGTATAATCTGAAACCTTCCAAATTGGGTAATGGTTCCCAAGACTGAGTATTTAGGGTTATACTATCTGAATAGAAAACACTACCATGGGTAATTCCGTCTTTTACGTAATGATAGTCAAATTCTAATCGACGTACTGTTTCACCTGACAATTTTTGCTGAACCTTTTCAAAAAAACTGTCATCACGATATTTCTTTTTTTCTCCGAAGTTGTTTATATAACCGTCAACACTGTCGTATTTTCTGTCATTAATATAAATTGCGCCGTGAATTTCGTCCGGAATGAAAAAACCTTGATGATAGGTATAGTCTGCCTTGAATTTTTTTATTTGTCCCGTTTCGGGTGCACATATATAACATTCAAATTGAGTAGGAAAGGGGTAGTTGTAATAGAAAATCGCTGATGCTAAAACTACAAGAAAAACTGAACAGGAAATAATAAATATTTTCTTTTTCATTGATATTTGTCCTTTCTTCTTTGGAAATAATTTATTCCTCTTCGAAACAATTTAGTATCATAGCTAAAAGTTCTTTTGTAGGGCAAGTAATTGAGTAAAAATCTCCGTCTATTATAGCGTGGGCGTTGTACCTTTTCTCATCAAAAAAAGAATAATATTCATACTCTGTATAGAACATAATTCCGTTAATTTCTATTATTTCAATATCTTTTGATCCAATGTCAAAAAATGAATCTGTATCATATTCGATGAAAATATATGAATTGAAATTCATATCCAAAGTTAAATATTTATCTTGATGATGAAAAACTGTTTCTACATATATTCCATTTGAAAAGTTCTTCGGATAATTAAGTTTAATTTTTTTATCTGCGATAAGTCTTTCCAAACTTCTGTAAGTCCTTTTTTTATCCATTCTAATATATTCAACATTGTGTTCGTATGGTATATCAATTTTTATACCAGAGTTAAATAATTCTTGAATGGATGGAAGTGAGGAATACCCCACCACGCTGATGCAACCGATAAGAACCACTGCAATACTTGCGGCAACAAAATTTCTGAAGCCTTTTGAAAACTTATGGGTTTTCTTTTGAGGCTTTTTGATTTTTGCCATGATTCTTTTTACTTCGATGTCGGAAAGCGGCTGACTTTCATTTAACATGCGCAGAAAATTATCACATTCGTCAATAAGGTCGTGGTCGATTTCTTCAAAAGGTTTTTGCGTTTCGTTGTAAATCGTTTCTGCCAACCAAGATGTAAGTTTTTCTGTGTTTTTCATATTACGCTTCATTGTTTTCAGCCCTCTTCCTTTCTTGCTTCATAAGTCCATTTCCACACCCCCCTTACTCATAAAAAGAATGAGGAAGGTGTTTTGTTTCGTGAAATATTAAAGTTCCTATTTTTTTAACAATTCTTCTGCTACGGGTTTAAGTTTTTTTCGTAACCGCCATATTCTGGTTCGTAAAGTAACGCTGTTTACGTTTAGCTCTTTTGCTATTTGGTCGTAGGTTTTATTCTTTTCAATAATAAGTTCCAGCAGTTTTCTCTCTTCTTCGGAGGCGTTTTCCTTTAAAGTTTTAATTATATTTTCAAATTGGCAATCTTCAACTACACGTTCAATTTCTTTATTTTCGCAAGGAACGTTTTCAAGTATATTATCTTCCGTCGGTAACGGTGGTTTTGATTTGTAACTGTCTTTTATCAGGTTGCTCACGGTGGTATACAGCCACGCTTTTTGGGCTTTCGGTTGCAACGAGGCTATCAGTTCTATGTTTTCCCACATTCGCTTGAAAGTTTCCGAAACGAAATCTTCTGCGTCGTGGCCGCTGACTTTCAATGCAAAGCAGTATTTCATAAGCGCGTCATAGTAATTTTTAATAAGCTCTTCCGCTAATTTATTGTTTTCGTCCACCATTTCACCTGCTTTCGTTTAATAATAGGGAATAAAGTATACCACATATTTCAGCCTTTGTCAATAGAAAAAGACCTCTCGCCGTGAGAGGTCTTGGTTTGTAATTTAAATTTGGAATTTAGTCAACGTTGCCTATGAAAGCTTTCTCTACGTCAGCTTCGGGAACGGGAGCAAGCTTCTGAGTGAAAAGGCTCACTACTGGAACGATTACCAACGAAACTGCCATTGCTACTACACCGTAAATTGCCGCGTTTCCGCTTGAGGCTGTGAACGCCTCCATAACGCCTTTATCAAAGCCAACTTTAACCATATCAACGATAAGCATTGTGCCAACAACTACCACGCCGCTGAGCATACCTGCCCAAGCGCCTGCTTTTGTGATTTTTTTAGAATAAAGACCCCAAATGTAGGGACCAATGAAACAACCGGAAACTACGCCCCAAGAGAATGACATAATGGAAACGATAATCGCCACTTTAAAGGTTGCTGCGATGAATGAAACTGCGATGAATACAAAGCAAAGGATTCGAGTCCAAAGCATCTGTTTTTTCTTATTGACTTCTTTGCCTTTGCTGAGTACTCCTGCAAGGTCAATGGTGATTGAAGAGCTTGAGGTAAGAACTACTGAAGAGAGTGTAGACATTGAAGCTGAAAGCACGCAAAGAAGAACGATACTAAGAAGAATATTGCCCCAGAAGGTTGAACCCAATGCGTTATTAAGCATTGTGGGAACTACGTAGTCGTAGCCAACGACGGGTGTGCCGTCGGGATTAGCTTCAACGAAGAATCTGCCAAGGCTTCCTGCGAAATATGCGCCGCAACCGATGATTATTGCAAATACCGTAGCGATAACTGCGCCGATTTTAATATCTTTTTCGCTCTTGATAGCGTAATATTTATGTACCATCTGAGGTAAACCCCAGGTACCGAAGCTTGTGAGGAGAATATTCATAAGAAGGAAATTGAAGTTGTTTCCGCCGAAAACATCTGTGAGTGCAGGGTCAACTGCGTTAAGCTTTTCAACTGCCGCACCGAAGCCGCCAACCTCAGGACTGTAAACGAGGACGAGTATCATCAGCGCTACGCCAACGACCATTACGATACCTTGAACCAAATTACTGATTGCCGATGCCATATATCCGCCCAAAACAAGGTAAACTGAAGCAAGAATTGCCACTATGAACATACAAACGATTTCAGGAGAGAACCCTAAAATTTCATTGGGGAAAATTGAACCGAAGAGTGAGCCGAGGCCCTTGTAAACGCTTGATGCGTAGGGTACTAGGAACACGAAAACGATGATTGCGGAGAATGCTTTCATTGCTTTTGAGGAGTATCTGGAAGCGAAGAATTCAGGCATTGTTCTTGAATTCATTCGTCTGGTCATACTTCTCGTGCGCTTTGCAAGTAGAAGCCACGCGATTGCGCTGCCTATAATTGCATTACCTAGACCTATCCACATACTTCCCAAGCCGACTTTCCAGCCGTTGGTGCCTGCGTAGCCAATAAAAATAACGGCAGAGAAATAAGTCGTTCCGTATGAGAACGCAGAGAGCCACGCTCCCACATTTCTTCCGCCGAGTAGGAACCCATCAAGGGTCAGTGATTTTTTAGTTGAGTACACACCGATGAGGACTAAAATTGCCGCAAAAACGATAAGGGCAACAAGTGCTATTATCTGTGTCATTTGATTTTCCTGCCTTTCCTGCAAGTGCTACATAATATAATAATTGGGCAATTGCCCCATCGGTAAATCGCCGTCCGCTTCCTAAAAGTAACTGCCGCAATTCATACCATACAGACATTGTATCATATTTCTTTAATTTTGTAAAGTGTTGTATCTTACAAAAATGTTAAATTTCCGCTTTTTTGCGACAAATTATAGATTAAGCAGTGCTATTTCAGAAGTGTAAAGGTGAAAACCTTGCCGTTTCAGCATCATTTTCGCTCTGACGTTACCGTCAAACCTTGCAAAAATCCCCTCTCGATTGGTTTCTTTTGCGTAAGAAATAAGCATTTTAAGCATATTTGAGCCAATTTTTTTGCCTCTGTAAAGCTCCTCAACTTTACAATATGCTACGGGAACGGGCTTTTCCGTGCCTCTTAATTCAGAATATCCGACGATTCTTTCTGTTTCTGTGTCGTAGGCTTCAACACGAAAAATATTCTTTTTGGTTTTGATTTCTTTAATTTCTATCATAATTGCCTTCCTTTTTAATCTTCATTCCCTGATTCATTTTCACCATTTTCCTCTGAGGGCTCTTCTTCTTGCAAATTTTCTTCAGGATTTTCCGGTGCAGGAGTGATGGGGGACGAGGTGGATTTGAAGTAGTCCATAATCAGTCTGTCACCGTTGAAAATTACCGATGCGTAAAAAGCACCGTCTGAATATGCGGCGTCGTTTAAATAAAAGTTTACGTTACCCTTTGCCTGCTCTGAGGGGTAAGTTGCCAGACAGATTCCTGCATTGTTTTTCGTTGAAAAGGTAAGCAGATATTTTCCTTCGGGGGCTGTTTTAAAGGAGAGCAAGAGAGTATCTCTGCTTTCGTAATTTCTGAAAGTGGCTTTTTCAATTACTTTTCCGTCTTTGATGGTTGTTTCATAGTCGGCGTTGAATTTATACAATGTCACGGTCAACGTATCGTCGGCGGAAACTTTTGCCGCAAGGACTTCAATCCCAGAAAATTCAGCAGCGGCATAAAATTCAACTGCAGCCGTTTCACCCCTTTCAAGGTAGACAGTGGAGGGAATGACTTCTTTTTCGTAAAACTCCATAGCGAAAAATCTTTCTGCGCTTATTCCTTGTGAGCAGGACGTCAGCGTAAAAAGCGCAAGTATAATGGTTAAAAATTTTAATTTCATAATTGGTTTCCTTTCGTATAAAACGTGAAAATCAGCGGAAAATATAAATAAAAAATTATTGAGGGCTTTTTATGAATATTTATTCTTCTGAAAAAAAGACAATTTTTCCTTCTCTGGCGGAAAACATACCTTGCGACGTGTTGGTTATCGGAGGTGGTGCGTCAGGGCTACTTTGCGCATACAAACTTCACGAAGTGGGCCTGAAAGTTGTTGTTGCTGAAAAGAATCTCATAGCTTCGGCGAAAACTGCCTATAATTGCGGCATGGAATTTGAGCTTGGCGCGCCGTCTTATAACGAGCTGTATTCCGTTTACCGCGAAAAAACGTCTTCCGTACTTAAAGATTACAAGGAATCCTTTAACAGAATCGGCAAAATTTCAGAAACTGTAATGGACGGTTCTTATAAAAACGTCAAGGCCTTATATTTCACGGAAGAAAAGTCTCCTGCAGCAATTTCGCAAATGCAGCAAGAATACCGCCGTCGCTTCTTTCTTGGTGAAAAGTGCAGTTTTTTGACTTGGAAAGATGCCTTGAAGCTTTATTCTTTCAACGTTTCCTGCGGAATCCTCACCAATTCTGCCGCACAAAGTAATCCTGTTAATTTTTGCGAAAGTATTTCCCATTGGCTTTCAATTAAAGGATCCGAAATTTTTGAAAATACAGAAATCGTTACCGTAAATAAAGACCCTGCGGAAAAGAAATTTACATCTTCCGCCGCCAATGGTTCGACGGTAACCTCATCTGCAGTTATTGATTGCCGAGGGGCTTCTGAAATCTGTGAGGGAGACGAACGGAAAAAGCTGCGCCGCCGCACTGTATATTACCTGAAAACCGAACCCGTAAAGGATTTAACCGGTTGGTACTGCGGAAGTATAATAATTGACGACTGCAAAACGCCCCTTTTGCTTAGAACCGACGAGGAAAACAGAATTTTAATGACCCTTTGGTCAGATAGCTTTTTTAGAAGGTTTAGCTCATTTTACGATGAGTATATGTTCCGCTACGAGGAAAACCTACTTCGCTCTATGTTTTTCGGAATCGAAGGGCTTACGGTTGCCGAGTGCGGAAAGTTTGACTGCACTTTGCCTAAAAATTGCTTCTGCGGAGCCAAAGAAGACCCATCATTGGAAGGTTTTTTCTATATTTGCTCAAACAATATGCTGGGGTTGCAAGATTCTGAAATTATGGCGGAAAAAACTTCCGAAGCCGTTTTAAAATTTATGGGTAAATAATTATATAAGGTACTTTCTGATGAAGTAAGAAGCGGAGCAGCTCCACGCGTGGCACATTGAATTGATAATATTATCACCGTAAGGTGAAATTTTCTGATCATTGGGAACATAAACTTCCCAGAAAGTGTCAGCCTTAAGCTTTACCATTCCGCCCCAATAGTTCAGAACGTAATCCCAGGCTTCTTTTTTCATTCCCGCTTTGAACATTGCTTCAAGCACGTAGTGGTGCATATACGGGGTAACGGGCTTAATTGAATCAGGGCTTTCCATACAGTTTTTGAGGATTTTTACTGCCGCTTCTCCGTCAACAACACCGCCGAGAACCATCCACACCTGAGCGTGAACGGAATATTGGTTTTCATCGTAGTCGGAAACAAACGCTTGCTTTTCGTCGTTAAAAAGATGCTTCAAGGCGGCTTCTCTTCCTGAGGTCAAAAGCTTTTTAAGGTTTTCGGCGTCTTCTGCCTTGCCCAAAGCCTTTGCCAAATTTATCATTTTTTCAAGGGTGTAAAGGTAAACGCCGTGGAGAGATACCTGCTTAACCAAAGCGTCCTGCCAGTCAATAAATTTAGACCAGCCCTTTGTGTAAATAAAGATTCCGTTTTCGTCAAGCATTGAAGCGGAAATATCCACCTGTTTTTTTGCAATATCGTATAAATCAATAGCCGTTTTTGTATCCTTGAATTCTTCAAAATAATCGCAGAGCGTTACGGCGTAAAGAAGTGCATAGTCGCTTAACTGAATTCTGTCTTCAGGTAAAACATCGGGCGTATGATACGCACAACTGCAAATAAACTCGTCTTTTTCATTGGCACAAGCAGCAAAGAGGTAAAGACATTTTGTCACAAGAGTTGAGTCTTTGAAAAGCATATAGTTAGTCAAAGCTTGAACTCGCAAATCTCCAATCCAAAGTCTTCTGTCGCGCTTTGGTCCGTCTTCATAAACCTGCTGCATACATTCTGACATCGTTCTGATTGCAATTCTGTCAATATCTTTGACTATTTGCTCAGTATTTTCCGGTAAAGGCTTTACTGCGGAAATGTCGGCACTTGTGGTTGCACGCGTAGTGAACTCCGTCAGTTTTACGTATCTGGGAGTCTTCACGACGGTAACTTCAACGTATCTGAAAGAGTATCTTCTGGGCAAAGTGAAAATTCCGGGGTGGTCAATATCCACGATTGCTTCCTGAAGCCAAGTTCTTGAAAGACCTTCTACGTATGCGTCAAAATCTCTTGAAAGCTCGTAAGGTGTTTCTCCGAATCTGAATTTTAAACGGAGGGGTGCATCAAGGTAATCGCTTTCCGGCTCCATTTTGAAAGAGAGTTGACCCGTGTAGTGGTTTCCGAAATCAAGTATAAACTTATCGTTATCGTCAAAAATTATTTTGTTTTTGCCTAAAATTTTTGAGCCCACACCCATATAAACGGAGCTGTCTTCAACCAGTTCAATAACCGTATCCGAGACGATGTCAGTGGTGTAAATTTGGGGCTGGTTTTCTTTAACTTTTTCAATAAAATATTCTTTCGTTTTCATGTTGAGACCTCTTTGGGCTGAGATTTTTTTATTTAATTGTACCATAGAATAAGGCATTTGTCAACCTTATTGGCATAAAAATAAAGGTGACTAAGCGAAGTCACCTTTATTATAAACTATATTAACTTACTTAAATCAATCTTCGTCGCCGTCGGATTTAGCAGCTTCGATGACCTTCTGAGCAATGTTTGCGGGAGCATCCTGATAGGAAGCAAATTCCAGGTCAAATGAGCCTCTGCCTCTAGACATTGAACGGAGTTCAATTGCGTAGCTGGACATTTCTGACATAGGAACTGTTGCGGAAACCTTCTGGTAACCGGGTTCTTCTGCAGGTTCCATACCCAAAATCTGACCTCTGCGCTTGTTGATGTCTCCGATTACGTCACCCATAATCTTTTCGGGAACGATAACTTCAAGGTTTCCGATAGGTTCGAGGATTGTGGGGGCTGCATTCTTCAAGCCTTCTTTGAAAGCGATGGAAGCTGCCATTTTGAAGGACATTTCTGAAGAGTCAACGTCGTGGTAAGAGCCGTCAACGAGAGTTGCTTTCAAGCCAACTACGGGGTAGTGAGCAAGAACGCCTCTTTCGCAACATTCACGGAGGCCCTTTTCAACAGCGGGGAAGAAGTTCTTGGGAACTGCGCCGCCGAAAATCTTTTCTTCAAAGATCATATCTTCGCCGTCGTGGGGTTCGAATTCAATCCAAACGTCACCGTACTGACCGTGGCCACCACTTTGTTTCTTATGTTTACCCTGCTGCTTAACCTTCTTGCGGATAGCTTCGCGGTAGGGAACTTTTGCTTCTTTAAGCTGAACTTCCACACCGAATTTGGATTTCAGCTTGCTTACGATTACGTCAAGGTGAGTGTCACCCAAACCGCTGATAATCTGTTCGTGAGTTTCAGCGTTGTTAACGTATGCGATAGTCTTATCTTCTTCGGAAAGTTTTTGGAGACCCTGAGAAATCTTATCTTCATCACCCTTTGTTTTGGGTGTGATTGCTCTGGAATAGCAGGGCTTCGGATAGTCAATAGCGTCAAGTTCTGCTTTGCCACCGGGAGCTCTCAAATAGTCGCCTGTGTTGACTGAAGCAAGTTTGGTAACTACGCCGATGTCACCTGCGCCCAATTCCTGAACTTCGATCTGCTTTTTGCCCTTCATAACGTAAATGTGGGAAATCTTTTCGGGAGCACCGTTTCTGGAGTTATAGAGAACTGTTCCTGGAGTAACTTTACCTGCAAGAATCTTGAAGTAAGACATTTTACCAACGAAGGGGTCAGCAACTGTTTTGAATATGTAAGCTGATGTGGGGTCGTTGGGTTTAACGTCGGGCTGAGGCATATAGTCAATGATAAAGTTGAGAGCAGATGGGAGACCTTCCATAGTCATAGAAGAACCGCCGAGAACGGGAGTAATTGTAGCATCTTTAAGACCTTTTTTGATAGCCTGCTTGTATTCATCTTCCGTGTAGGGTTCGCCTGCGAAATATTTTTCCATCATAACGTCACTGGTTTCAGCGATTGTTTCGTTAAGAACGTCTCTGTAAAGCTCAATTTTATCTTGCATTTCTTCAGGAACGGGAACTTCAACTACTTTGCCGTTTACGTTCTTTCTACCCTTGAGGTCAATAAGGTTTACGAAACCGTTTACCGTTACGCCGTCTTCTTCAAGGGGAAGGTTTATAAGACAAGCTGACTTACCGCACATTTTCTTGATCTGTTCGAAAGTGCCGTAGAAATCGCTGTGGTCTTCATATACTTTTGACATAAAGAAGAATGCGGGTCTTCTGTATTTTTTAGTGAGTTTGAAAGCTTTTTCGGTGCCTACGTTAACGCCGTCTTTTGCGGAAAGAACGATAACTGCAGATGCCGTAGCGTTGATACCCTGGAGAACTTCTGCTTCAAAGTCGAAATATCCCGGAGTATCAATTACGTTTATAATATGGTCTCTCCATTCAATAGGAGCGATTGAAGCTGAAATGGAGATTTTTCTTTTAATTTCTTCGGGGTCAAAGTCGCTTACTGTGTTTCCGTCGTAAGTTTTGCCGAGTCTGTCAATTGCGCCTGTGAAATAAAGCATAGCTTCCATAAGAGAAGTTTTACCGTCTCCTCCGTGGCCGATAAGGCAAATATTTCTGATTTTATCTACGGGGTATTTCATTTTGATTTATCTCCTTTCGGTTCAGAATCCCTTTCCGTAAGCGGATTCGAACGCCGATTATTTTACTGAGTTAGCGTGATTTTCGCTATGGATATATTATACACTAAATCCATAAAAAAATCAATAGTAAATTTACAAAAAATACAAAATTTTAAGTTTTAGACTAATTTTCTTGCAAAACATATATTTTGCTTATTGTTTTCAACCGAAAATTTGTGAAAAATGTACATTACAATAGTAATCATAACGGCTTGAGAAGAGTGTTAATAACAAATCTTTTTTTCAAAAACCTCTGTTTTAATTTGTTTCAAATCGTAAAAATAAAGTCAAATTTTTTTTATAAAAAGGTCCTTTATTTTTATAATTACTATGCTACAATCTCCTTAAAAAAACTTAAAATGGATGGTTTTTAAAATGGTAAAAATGGAAAAGTTCCAACTTGATGCTTTTACGCTGGAAGATCTTGCTGAATACGAGTTTTACACGAAAAAGGGCGTGCTAGGAGTTTTTATTTACAATAAAAACATTTATTATAAAGGTGAAAGAATTCAGATCGACTCTGAAAATTATAAAGTCAGAACGGAATTAAGGTCTGGAGTAACAGTTTCCCCAATATCTGTATTCAGAGTTCTGGAGGGATGTGAATACGGAGAAGATTTCATTACCGTCAATGAAAAAACTCTGAAATTCAAGGTGGGTGAATCATCATACTATGTAAATGGCGTTGAGGGTGAATTCCAAACGAAGCCTTTCGAATTTCTCAGCCATATTTATATTCCCATAGCTGAATTTGCGCAGGTTCTAGGGTTCAGCGTATATTTCTGCTATAAAAACAGACTTATACTGATAGGTAAAGAGGACGTTATTTCACAGCTTAAAAGTGCTGTAATTAAAAATTCCGCTCTTGAAATTGCCGCAGCAAGGGAGGCTGTTGGTTACTACGATGCATATAGATTTACCCATAAAGATTACGTTATGGCTAAGGATAATTGGCGAAAATTCCTGTTGGGAACACCTGAACTTATAGATATGAACGATGCTGATATTATGAGAAAAGTGCATAGCCGCGCAACTTCCGCACTTAGCCTTATGTCCACTATGAATCGTGATAAAAATGCTGTTATTCTTTGGGGTGAAAATCCTCCAAGCGTTACGGATGATATTATGGAACAATATGCTAAAATCAGGGATATGGCTCTTGCGTGGGGAACCTACGGTAGCGAGCTTTACCATAATGACGAGCTCGAAAATGCAATTATTTTTGGACTTAAATGGATGAATGAGCATATGTACGGAGACGCTGAAATTGAAGGTCGAGGTTGGCGTGATATTAAAGACTTCAACTGGTGGCATTGGTATGTTGGCGGACCGGAAGCTCTTACGGATATTCTTTTGATTATGGAAAATCAGCTTTCAAAAGAGGATATATTTAAATATATTAAGCCCTTTAAGTGGTTCCTTGATAACTGGCGGTTACTTTATACTCAGGATCAATGCTCGGGAAGAATGTCCGTAGGTACGAAGTGTGCTCTTATTCTTGAAGACCCCGAAAGGCTTACTATCTCATATAATGGTTATCATGTTATGCTTGATATAGTGTTGACCGGTCCGGGAACTCATACGGATTATTGCAATTATCAGCATAACTTACCTTATAATATGGTTTACGGTCTTTCAAATCTTGACAGAGTACTGAAGGTCGGTTCAATTTTAGCAAACACACCTCTTGAATTTATAAGCCCCCGATGTTATAATCAGTATATGCTTTTCAAATATATGTATGAAGCCGCAATGTATCGAGGCAGAGGTTTTACGTGCTTTATGGGCAGAGCCGGTAATGGTACTGAAATCCGTCAGGGAATTGGAGTACTCTGTGGGATTCTTCCTATGATTGGAATTTACGGTCCGGAAGAGGATGCTGAAATCAAGCACTTTATTAAATATAGTATAGCAGAGCCTGAAAATACAGAGGCATTGAAATCAGGCTGTACCATATCCCATCTCCCCATAGTTGTTGATATTCTCAATGACGACTCTATATCGGGAGAAAACGATTATACATGCGCTCATGCGTGGTTTACTGCAGATAGAGCAACTCAGCATAAGAATGATTATGCCTTTACTGTTTCTATGCCTTCATATCGTCATATAAGCTATGAATGTATCAACCACGAAAACTATACGGGGTGGTATATGAATGACGGAGGTTTGTATCTTTATACGAATAATGACAAAAATGCTTTTGATGGTATTAACTTCAGTATGAATAAGCGTTTGGCGCATAGAATCCCGGGAACTACGGTTGACATTCGTACTCGACCGGAAGTTTCTATTTCAGAGGGTTGGATTCCACCCTCTGATAAAGTTGGCTGTATGGATTTTGAAGGCAAATATATTGTTGCAGGTATGGATTATCAATGTTACAATATGGAAGTTGGCGATGATGCCTATGTTGATACTGGATATGGTGGAGGGCTTCCTAAGTTTCCCAACGACCTGGTTGCAAGAAAATCCTATTTTATGTTCGACGATGAATGCGTGTGTCTCGGAGCAGGTATAAGCTCTACTATGAATGCGGATGTCAATACCATTGTTGAGCACAGAAGGCTTGTGAAGACTGAAGTAAACGAAAATGGAACAGACCTTATTTCCGTAAACGGAAAAGAAATGCCCATTGATATTTTTGATTATATTTTTGACAATCCCTCTTACGCAAGAGTTGAAGGATTTGCAGGTTTCGTTTTTATTGATGCTCCTAAGGTTTCTGTTAACAAATATTTTTATTCCATTAAGCAGGAAGAAACTAAGGAACAGATAATCGTTCCTGAATATGCTAAAAAGGACCGTCCTTTTATTGAAATAATGATAAACCACGGTGAAAATCCTCAAAATGCAACCTACGCATACGCGGTTCTTCCTTACGCAACAGATGAAAAGCTTGCAAAATATTCCGCAAACCCAGACTTCGAGATAATTTCAAATACTTCTGAATGTCAGGCTGTTAGAGAAAAAACTTTGGGGGTAACGGGAATTATTTTCTACGAAGCAGGTGAATGCTCCGGAATTAAGGTTGATAGGGCTTGCTTGGTTACGTTTTCCGAAAAGGGTAGAGAATTTAAAATTAAGATATGTGAGCCTACCAATAAAACGGAAAGAGTTAATGTTGAAATTTCAAAGAATCTCTCTTTGGTTTCTGCTCACGATCGTTATGCCGTGGACTGTGCTGACGTAACGAAATTAACTCTTGACGTTTCATCTTCCGAAGGTGAAGGATACGAGGCTACGTTTAAATGTAATTGAAAGGGGAATTGTTATGAAAGAAATTGTTACTCCTCCCGTTTATTGGCATTCAAGCGTTGATGCTGTTAACGAAGATATAAAGAAGATAAAAAAAGGAAAAGTCACTAAACTTTTACCCTCAGCAGGAAACAGACCTATTTATGCAATAGAGTACGGGAAAAGTAACCTTCCCAAATCTAAAGCATCCTTGTCAAGTGCGCTTGGAGCTTTCGATTACAGATGCTATGCTGATAAAACAGGAGAAGACTACGTTCCAACAGTATATTTAGCAGGCTGTATTCACGGTGGGGAATTTGAAGGTACTGTTGCCTTAATGAATCTTATAAGCCTTCTTGAAACGGGCGTGGATTTAGCAGGCAACAGAAACGACGATCTTCTTTCTCTTTCAGAAAAGCTTCATTTAGTTTTTATGCCAATGTGTAACCCAGATGGTAGAGCCAGAATCCCTTTTGATAATTTCGTTGGCCATTCATTTTACGACCTTCGTTATTATAATCAGGGTACATGGAAGAACGGTGAACTTTGTGGCTACCCCGAATGCAAAATGATTCACCCAATCAAAGAGGTTTCAGGGCATTTGGGCGGATATTTCAACGATGACGGTGTGAATATGATGCACGACGATTATCTGGTGAATCCTTGTAATGAAGTGAAAAACGTTCTTAAAATATGCCGCGATAACGCTCCTGATTTCAGTCTTCTTTTCCACGGCGGCGGAAATACTTTCAATACCTACTTCCCCGTGAGCTATATTAACGCAGATGCTCGCCGTCAGATGATGGAAGTTGCGAATATGGCAACAGAGGCGTTTGCTAAGGAAGAACTCATTTTCAAAATGATACATAAAAATTTTGAAAAAACAGGTGGGGAGGATATGGGCTTGCCACCCTTTATGCTCACATCTGCAATTTTTCACGTATGTGGTGAACCCTGTGTGACCTACGAATCAAACCAGGGGCTTTGTGATTCTGACGATTACAGATTAACAAATGACCAAATATATCGCAGTCATATGATTTTTATGGAATGTTTGTTTAAATGGACTCTTGAAAATAAGAGTTCTGAAGCAAGAAAAGCTAAGCTTAAAAAATAAAAACAACGTACCGGGAGATGAAAACTCTCGGTACGTTGTTTTATGTCCCAGGGGTCAATTCTGATATTGGAACAAAATTGTATTCTTCCGTAAATGCTGCTTCTGAGGACGAATATTTTTTCAGATATGACCTTTCTATTCCAGCGAAACTTGAATTAGAATCAATTATATTCGCCACGAAAGAAAGGGAACCTGAAGACACCTCAGCGTGGTAGGAAACACCTTTGTCAAGGAAAATGCATCCTATAATTTCCGCCGTGGAGCTGTCGCTTCTTATTGCGGTTGAGCCGCAGGTGTTGAAAATGCAGGATTGAATTGATACGTTGCCTCCGCGAAGGTAAATGCCTCCGGTAACGTCACCTTTGCCGATTACGTTGTATATGCAAAGGTTCCCTCTGTTGCCTGCAAATGTTGTGGCGTTGTATGCGTTGGTGCCGTAGATTGCAGTGTCTGAAGATACGTTTACTACGGCTGCAAAGTCATATTTATTTATTGCGAAAGCGGAGTATACGTTTTCAGCAAAAAGACCCTTTATAGCCGCGGAAGGTTCTTCGGGCACAACGTCAACCTTTTCGGAATTGAGGTAAATAAGATAGTCTCCGTTGTCTGAAGTAAGGTTTTCGCAAAGAGTACCCGTGCATTCTCTTATCATAACCGCAACAAATTTCTCGTGTTGGTATTTGATAACATCTTCGCTAAGTCCGTTTTTCGTAAATTCAACGTCTTCAAGGTGCATAAAGTCGCAATGCTCGGCGTAAATACCTCCGATTACCGCAGACCCTACAAGATTTTCAACGGTGATATTCTCTGCCCCTGAAAGGTAAATTGCATAGTGAACCTTTGTGAAGTTTACGTTTGAAATTTTGAGGTTTGCACTTTCGGAGTAGATTGCTTTAATTGGATTTTCCGCCGCCTCTTCCGCAGTTTGGGAGCCTGTGTATTTAAGGGTAAGGCCTTCGATTTTGTTATTACCTTTAAGGTTCAAAAACGCCTTGGATTCCGTTTTGCTAAATTCCAAAACCGTTTCTGAATTGCCGGATCCTTGAATTCTGACACCTTCAAGAACTTCAACTTCATTAAGGAATTTGTAATTACCTTCCTTTATAAATACAGTACCTCCGCCGTTTTGATTTGCGGTGTTTATCGCCATTTGAAGTGCCATAGAGTTATCGGGTGCTGTGTTTGAAATCCCGAAATCTTCTGCTTTGTAGATTTTTCCGCTAATGGTGAAGCTTGAGGTCAAGTCTTCAAACCAAGTGTCTGTAATTCTGTCTACGGTGTATTCGTTCTTTGTTTTAGCTACGAAAACCGTAGGATTTTCTTCCTGATCGTGGTTTGCGTAAATACTGTCGATTGCAAAAATTCCTACCGTGGTATCAGTTAAATCAGCAAGATTGCCTGAGGAGTTAAATCCTCCGCCTGAAGCTGAAATCATTTTATCCGTGGAGTAAATTGCGGATTCTTTCCAGGAAATAAAATCGCAACCAACGAACGAAAGGAGAGAATTTCCTTCACTGAAAACTGAATAAGAGGGGCTACCTCTGAATGAACAGGAGTTAAAAACAGTGGGCGCAAGGTAATTTTTTTCAATCTTTACGTCTTTTGAATTATTTCTGTCGTCAGTTCTGAAGGAGCATTTTGCAAACGCCATTCCCGTTTTAGGTGCGGAGACCAAATTTAGCGCAGAACTTGCCGCTTCCGTAACCGTCACGTCTGAAAACAGAGGAGTTTTTTCCGTAATCGAAGGAATATCCACTTTAACGCCTATGTTACAAGTATTGATTTTAATATCGTCAAAGTATGCGTCCGCAGTTGCTGTGATTGAAATTGCAGTAAGCCCCTCTTTTATTTTTGAGGTTAATATTTTCGCTTCTGCAGTATGGTCCTCCGTGCAAAGGTCGCAGTTGAACCAAATTGATGGGTCAATGAAAATATCTGTGATTTCAAGCTTTTCAGAGCAGAAAAGCGCGTAAATACCGCTTTGGGTCGCAGTCATATAGATATTTGCAAGCGAAACCTCTTTCGCTTCTGTGCTTGAAAGCTTGATTCCTTTTGCTGCGTTTATAATAGTAACGTAAGAAATTTCCGCAGTTTTTCCCGAATGGTGCTCTATTGCGTAAGGGTATGTTTTTACGTTATCGTAATGCTGACCTTCGTAGAAAATGGTTATTTCCGTCAGCTTTGAGCCTCCGTTTAAGGTGAAAAGGGGCTTTTTCAGAGTGTTTTCGTTTTCAGCAACAATGAATACCGTGCAATCGTCACTTCCCGATGCGGATCTAGGGCTTGTGAAATCTCCTGTCAAGGTTACGTTTTCCGGAATATTTACTGTGTTTTCAAGCCTGTATTTTCCTTTTGGAAGATATACCGTTCCGCCGCTTTTTGCTGCTTTATCAAGAAGATTTTGCAGATTTTTGCTGTCGTCGGTTTTGCCGTCTGCATTAAAATTATTGAGAACTGAAAAGTAGTTTACTGCTTTATAGCTGTCGTACCCTTGGCTTTTTACCAAAGAGTATTCTCCATCCTTTACCGTTATGATTGCAGGTGTTTTGCCTGTATTTTCATTTGGGTCGTTTGGATTTGTTCCTGCAGGAGTATATTTTCCGCAGGAAACTGTCGCCGCAGAGAGAATTATCAATGCGGCGGCTGTAAATATTTTTTTGAATTTAAATTCTTTTTTCATAGCTTATTTAATGATTTCCGCTGAGGGGTCCACGTCGTAAAGTGTTACGGGGTTTGTGGAAACACCGTTGATCATTACCGTGAAATGCAAATGGTCGCCGGTGGAGTATCCCGTAGTTCCCATATTGCCCAATTTATCGCCCTGAGAAACTACCTGACCAACTTCAACATCAATATTTTTCATATGATAGTGGTAAGAAAGGATATTCATACCGTGGTCAATAACTACAGTTTTACCGGGGATTTCAAGGTGGCCTACGTAAACTACCACGCCGTCTTGAGCTGCGCGAATTGCAGGATTTCCTCTTGCGGCAATATCTTGACCGTTGTGGATTGTAAATTCAGAGCTTCCGTTGGTGTATCTGTGAAGACCGAATGATGTGGTGATTTTGCCTTCGACGGGAGCAGTAAACGTTCCGCCAATGTAGTCAAATTCTGAAACGTATGTTCTGAATGGGGAGATCATAACTTCCAATTCAGCTTCTGCTTCCGGAGTTCTTGTCATACTAATAGAGAGTGTGCCTCTATCGAATGATTGTTCTTTAACTTCGATTTCAAGGGGACGCGTATTTCCATTTTCCGTAATATTTATAGTGTAAATTCCGGGAACTGCATCGCAGGGGATGGGTAAAAGAGAGATTTTTCCGTTTTCGGTGGCAAAAAACGTAGCTTCATAGCCTAATTCGGGGCAAGCTGCGGTGTAAACATCTTCTTCATTTGCGTTTTCCGCAAAAATTCTCATAAATTCACCTTGATAGCAGGAAACGTTTTCAGCTGATACCTTAACAGGCACGTCGTTTTCAATTATGAAAACGTATTTTGCAGTTCCGTAGAAGTCCTTAGTTGTGTTAACGTTCCAAACTGCAGTTACTTCATAGAAAACAGTTCCGTCAACATTTGCGCAGGGTAGAAGATTATCAGAAACGTCTCCCTCAAAAATAATTTCATCTTTTTCGGTGTAAACCTTAGCTTTGATTGATGAAGGTGTGTAGGGGAGTGAGATTGTAAAATCTTTTGCTTCGCCTGATACTGAGCCTGTTACTTCGCCGCCGTCAGGTAAAGAAGTTACTTTTACGAATGAGCCGTCGCTTACAATGTAATTCCAATCGCAAATTGTAGCTTTTGCGGCAATGGAAACGTCACCTCTTGAAAGTGTCATTTCGCAGGGCTGGCTGTAAGTGTAAGCGTAGGGGGTGATTTCTTCTCTTCCGAAGAAGGAAATAAATGCGGAAGAGTTCATTTTGTAGAGTTTATCAGCTTTTTTATCGTGAATGTAAGCGGAGCGAGTCATTACGCTTGTGATATAAATATCGTAAGTTCTCTGGTTTTTGCCGCCGATGTGGGTGATAACGTAAAACTGAGGCTCTCTCTGATATATTGTTGAAAGGTCTTCCTCTTCTTTGGAGGATTTCAGCACTCGTTTGAAGAATTCTGCTAAATCATCGTTATCTTCCGAATAGGCTGTAGGCTCGTTTACGGAAATATCAGTGTATGAATATCTATATTCATTTGAATAGTAGAAAATGCTTGCACCGCCGCAAATAAGAGCAGCAAAAATGAGGGCTATTAAAAGATTTCTAACGTATTTCAACTTACTCAGCTCCTTTTAGTAAACAAAGTCAAATTCAAAATCGTAAATACAAACGGTGTCGCCTTCTTGAACTCCTGCTTCAACAAGTTTTTCGATAACGCCTGAGATTCTGAGAACTCTTTGGAAATATGCAAAAGATTCGTTATCGGAAAAGTTGACTGAACGCATAATGTTAAGGAGCCACTGACCTTCAACGAACCATACGCCATCGTGTCTTTCGATTGTAATGTCGTTGTTCTTTTTGTCGATTTCCGGAGCTACGTATTCAGCTTCATAAACCACAACCGGGGGAAGCTCTTTAAGCTCGTTGCAAATGGTTCCGATAAGATTTTTAGTATTATGCTGTATAGGCGCCGAAATTGAAATGTATTTGTATCCTTTTGATTCAACGTATTCCTTGAATCTTTCTTCCTGCCCCTCTTCATAAAGAAGGTCGATTTTATTACCGACTACCAGCTGGGGGATTTTTGAAAGCTTTTCAGAGAAAGAAACAAGCTCTTTGTTCAATGTTTCGAAGTCTTCAATGGGGTCTCTTCCTTCTGACCCTGCAACGTCTACGAGATGCACCAAAAGTCTGCATCTTTCAACGTGTCTGAGGAATTTATGGCCAAGGCCTGCGCCCTCTGCTGCCCCTTCTATGATACCGGGAATATCCGCCATAACGAAGCTTTCTTCACCGTCAAAACCAACCACACCCAAATTAGGCTTCAAAGTCGTAAAGTGGTAGTCTGCAATTTTGGGTCTTGCGGCACTTACAACTGAAAGAAGTGTGGATTTGCCCACGTTAGGGAAGCCGATAAGACCTACGTCAGCTATAAGCTTCAATTCTAAAATAACGTTTCTTTCTTCGCCGGGGACACCTGCTCTTGCGAAGCGTGGGCACTGACGTGTGGGTGTGGCAAAATGCCTGTTTCCCCAACCGCCTTTGCCGCCTTTTGCCAAAACGAAAGGCTTGTCATCACTCATATCTTTAATAAGAAGCTTTGTTTCAGCGTCACGGATAAGAGTTCCTTTGGGAACTTTAAGAACGAGGTCTTCGCCGCTTTTGCCGTACATTTTTCCGCCCTTGCCGCCTTCGCCGTTTTTAGCAACGAATTTGTGCTTGAAGCGGTAGTCTGTGAGTGTGTTAAGGTTGTTATCCGTAACGATTACCACATCTCCGCCCTTGCCGCCGTCACCGCCGTCGGGGCCGCCTGCCGCAACGTATTTTTCGCGCCAAAAAGAAACTGCTCCGTTGCCGCCGTCACCCGCTTTGACGTAAATTTCTGTAATATCTGAAAACATATGTTGTATCCTTTCATAATCTGAGGGATTCAAACAAAAAGAGATAGTTTACAGAATATATAAACCATCTCTCGTTTGTGAAAAAAACTTATTGTATTATTCTTCGATAGCTTCTACGCAAACTCTTTTCTTATCTTTTGCGAAGCGCTGGAAGCTTACCTTACCGTCAATCAAAGCAAACAAAGTATCGTCGGAGCCAATACCAACATTCTTTCCGGGGTGGATCTTTGTGCCTCTCTGACGAACGAGGATGTTGCCTGCTACGACAAACTGTCCGTCTGCTTTTTTGACACCGAGACGCTTGGACTCGGAATCACGACCGTTCTTTGTAGAACCTACACCTTTCTTATGTGCCATTGATTATTACACCTCCGATAATTTACGCTTTAACTGTTTTAACAGTAATTTTGGAATAGGGCTGTCTGTGACCCATGCGTTTTCTGTAACCCTTCTTAGGCTTCATCTTGAAAACGCGAACCTTCTTGCCCTTGCCATTCTTTTCAAGAGTTGCTTCAACGTATGCGCCTTTAACGAAAGGATCGCCTACTGTGATGTTGCCGTCGTCACCGATAAGAAGAACTTCTTCAAATTTAACGGTGGAACCTGCTTCAGCGTCAAGCTTTTCGATGTAAAGAACGTCGCCTTCGGACGCCTTGTACTGCTTACCGCCTGCTGTGAATACTGCGTACATTTGTTTTTCCCTCATTTAATATGATCTCGCTATTAAGGTGGACTTCTTGGTCACTTTTACACCTTTTCTAAGCGGCTCTTTATTATACCATTTAATATGAGGCTTGTCAATGATAAAACGTAATTGTTCGATTAAATTTTACATATACCATCTAAAATTACTTTATCGGTCTTGACAAATATATATTTTTGTTCTATAATATATTTAGCATCAGTATAAAAAGGGGCGATATTTATGAGGAAAAACGTAATAATTAGCATATTTCTTTGCCTTTTGATTTTATGCTCCTGCGCGCCTTCAGTTGAAGAATCTTACGACCCTGTTGGTGCCCCTATATTTGAAAATAAACAAGTCTTCGAATCAGAGATTCTTACTGATGAAAATAATGAAAATATTAAAGAGGCTGTGTTGCTTACTTTTTCAAAATCTGAGCCGCTTTTTGGTGAAGAATATGCCACTCTAAGGCTTCCGAGGCGACCTGAAGAGGTTGGATTTGTGGAAACTTTAATGGAAGTTGCGTTTGGCGAGCCTGCGGAAGCTGAGGATAAATACGGTGTTACCAAATACGGCACCTTTTTCGGCACTCCAACTTACGAATGGTGCACAGAATTTGCTCTTTGGTGCGTAATTCAAGCTCAGGATTTAGTGGAAGGGCAGTATATTGACGTTTATTATCCTTACGAAGATTGGTCCGGCGGCTGCGTTAGTTGGTATAAAAAGCAGAATTTGTTCTTTACAAGGGAAAGCGGATACGTTCCTCGCCGAGGGGATATGATGTTTTTCGATTATGACAGTGACGGTTCCACAGACCATACCGGACTTGTGACCGGGGTTGAGTACGACACTGCAGAAGATAAATTTTACGTGTTGACAATTGAAGGTAATTTGCCTGAAGATTACCCTGTGGGTAAGATAGTTCAGCGCCGCCTTGCCTTGGATTGGGAGAAAATTTACGGTTATGGAGCACTCCTTTTCTGCGAAAATAAAGACGTGCAGTGCGTGATTGATTATTAAATTGAATATTACGAAAGTCCTTTTTAAAGGGGACTTTTTATTTTTCGGCTTATTGACAATGAATGGTTTTTGTGATATTATATAGGAAAATGAAATTTTGAAAAGAGAATGTTTATGGATAGAGATAAAATACTTATCGGTGTAATGAATTGTGGCGAGCAGCTTAAAAATGAGCAGGATATTGCGGCTCTTAAAAATAGCGGATTCGATTTTGCGGTAGCCGCTGCTGATAAAGGAGACCTGGATCTTTGCGAAAAGCAGGATTTTGAAGTAATTTCTACTTTAAATTTCCCTCTTTGGCAGGGCGGCTGCGGAGAAAATGCAGGCAAATATAAAAACGGCAGTTTGGTTAAAAAGCTTGAAGAGGGCAATAAAGAAATTATGGAGCATAAAGCTCTCAGCGGCGATTATATTTGCGACGGGATTCATAGCTGGGATTTTGAATATTTAAACAAAATAATGAAGAAATATGCAAAACTATACCCTGAAAAAATTTGTTTTGCAAATATCGGTTCGGCAGATGAAAACTATGAAGAATACGTGGAAAAATACGTTGAAGCTGTTGAAAACGACTACATTTGTTTGAAAACTTCCCCCTTTGGGGAAAATTCCCACGACTATCTTGAAAAATTGGATATTGCGTCCGCTGCATGCAGGAGAGATTTTCGCGATTTATGGGTAATTATGCAATCTGAAAGGATGACAGAATCTCAGCTGAGACTTCAGAGTAACGTGGCACTTTTATACGGTGCGGATATAATTATTCATTCTGATTTATGTTCTGATTTGGATGCCGTTTCAAAAGTTAACGGAGAGGTTCAATCGTTTTCAGATACGTTTAAGAATTTTACAAACGTTTGCGTTGCTCCCACAGGAAAAATTCACGCCGCTTGCCCTGAAATGAAGGCTCAACTTATTGAGCAGGCGAAACGAAACGACTACTTTGAGGGAATCGAAAACGTTTCTTCAATTCGCTCAAACAGCGCACTTTTGGCAGGATATTTTGAAAAATTCAACGGCGACGGCAGTGCGGTTATGCTTGTTAACGTGACGAATCCCGCTGACCCGAACCACGTTGCAGAAGTTGAAATTGACGTGCCTCAGTACAAACTTTCCTGTGTTTTTGTTGACGGTACGGAAACCGTTCATTTGACTTCCGACAGAACTATTAAAGTCTCACTTCCCACGGGAAGCGCTGCTTTCGTAACGGTGAGAAAAGACAGAAGATATTGATAGGATTTTTATGTAAATGGAGGGGAATTTTCTTTTCACGTGAAAAGAAAATTCCCCTCCATTTACCCACCCCAAAAGAAAAGCGGGGTGGGGTTTATGTCGCAACAACTAAGAGAACGTACAAAAAATAAGATATAAATAAAAAAGCGTCCAACCGAAGCCGGACGCACGGAAAACGCACTGCTCGATTGTCGCCAAACAAACTCCTCAATACCAACAAGTATATGCAGAAAAGAGCATATGCGAAATTCCACAAAAAAGGAAAACATATACTTAGTTGGTTTAAAATATTGAGTTCGTTTGGCATTTTTATTATACCACAAATAACCTGATTTTGTCAATATGCAAATGCTATTTTTTTATATCAGATGTAAATTTCGACGAGTGTGTGTATAATTTGGGAAATTCCTTGCTACGGTAGGTTAATTTTCTTTAAACAATTTTAGTTTTATCTTGACTTATCTACTTATATATGATATTATACAATGTATGTGATTTTTTACGGAGAAAAACAGATGAAGAAAATTCTATTAACTCTTTTAGTTTCAGCGCTTATGTTTTCTGCCGCTTCTTGCGGTGGAGGAAATGCTCCTATCGTTGATAAAGACGAAACTTTGGATGTGGAGCTTGAGCAAAACATTGGCGGTACTTTTTTGATTAAAACGGAATCCACTCGCAGCTTATCCCTTGCACCTGAGGCTTCCGACGATATTCGCCAGGATATTATAAATTACAGATACAAGGAAGTTTCTGCAAAATACAACTGTGCAGTTTCAGCTGTTATTGTTCCTGAAGGTGAGCTTCTTAAAAATCTTGCGGCTTCTGCTTCTGTTACAGATACTTACGCTGACGTTTTTCAGCTTCCTGCAGGGGATATTTATAACCTCTATAAAGGTGGCTATCTGACGTCTCTTCAAGACGTTAAGGGCATTGATCCTGCAGATGAAAAATGGGGCTTTGAAAATCAAAAGGCTATGATGACTTTTGGTGACGGTAAAACTTACGGTTTCAGAAATACTTATTGGTCCGCACCTCTTCAAGACCTTTCCGGAGTTCTTTTCTACAACGAGGCTCTCATTACAAAAAATATGCAGGCAAATCCTTACGAGCTTTACGAAAGCAGAACTTGGAACTGGTCAGCATTTGAAACGATTTGCAAGGGCGTTACTCAAACTGTAGGTGATTTGCAAAGCACCTACGGATTTATGGTTCCCACAGCGTCTTACCCTGATTTTATTCACGCTGCGATTTATTCCAATGGCGGTCAACGTTTGAAAACTACTGATACAGGAGCTTACACTTGCGGATATAACGATTCTAAAACCATTGAAGCTCTTGAATGGGTAAGGGATTTAGTAAACGTAGAAAAGGTTTGCTATGTTCCCGGAGCCCTTGATTTGGTTCAAAACGTGGACGTAATGTCATTTACTGATGGATATACCGCGTTTTTGGTATCGGGAAGCTACACGGGCTTCTACAATGGTAACGGTTATCCTATTTCTGTTCTCGGTGAAGGTTTCCGATGGATTGAATTCCCCAGAGGTGAAAGCTTTAAAGGAAACTCCACTGCATATTACACAAAGGACGATATGTTCATTGCGCTTTCAAGTAGTTTTGATACTGAAAATAAAGGTGTTATCCTCAACGCAATATTTGAACCTCTCGGCGATGAAACAACGGAAAGTTGGAAAGATTACCTCAGCACGAATTACTTCTTTTATGAGGAAGATTCACAGCTTTTCTTTGATATGCTTATGAATTCTGTAAGCGACTATTCAATTCTCACACGTAATTCAAACGAGTCAATCGATGACGTTTTTGAGGCGGTTATAAACGGGAAGAAGACCCCCAAAGAAGCTGTAGAAATGCTTTCTCCCGTAGTTTCAGGGTTGCTTGAGTAATCATATTGTGCAAACTTCACAAAGTTTCGGCTTTAGGTGGTTTATGTTTGTATATTCAACGTATTGCATTTTTATGCAAAAAGTTGTATAATAATAAAGTAAAAATAATAAATTATTGTATAAATAAAATGAAAAGGTGAATATTATGAATAATAATGACAAGAAAATCAAAAAAGTAGTCCTCGCTTATTCCGGCGGACTTGACACTTCAATCATCATTCCTTGGCTCAAAGAAAACTATGATAACTGCGAAGTCGTAGCTGTTTCCGGTGACGTTGGTCAGGGTACCGAACTTGACGGTCTTGAAGAAAAGGCTATAAAAACAGGCGCTTCAAAACTTTACATCGAAGACCTTAAAAAAGAATACATTGAAGAATATATTTGGCCCTGCCTCAAAGCAGACGCTAAATATGAAGATTACCTTCTCGGTACTTCCCACGCTCGCCCCTGCATTGCAAAACGCCTTGTAGAAATCGCTATTGCTGAAGGTGCTGATGCTATTTGCCACGGTTGCACAGGTAAGGGTAACGACCAGGTTCGTTTTGAGCTTACAATTAAAGCTTTTGCTCCTCAGATGAAAATTATCGCTCCCTGGAGAGAGTGGGATATTAAATCCCGTGACGAGGAGATCGACTACGCTGAAGCTCACAATATTCCCCTCAAGATTAACCGCGAAACAAACTATTCTAAAGATAAAAACATCTGGCACCTTTCTCACGAAGGCCTTGACCTTGAAGACCCTGCAAACGAACCTATGTACAATAAGGAAGGCTTCCTTGAACT